>CAUZRT010000024.1:0-17933 GCA_963582235.1 Lentisphaeria bacterium | reverse complement strand
CCTTCGCCGACACGGGCGATCACGGTCTCCTCGCTGGCCCCGCCGACGAGCCGTTCCAAGTTGGTTCGCACGGTGACCAGGACCTTGGCGTTCAACCGTATCCCGTCGCGGGCGACCCCCATTATCTTGTCGCTGTCACGGGGTGGACAGACAAGGACCTTGGGGTTGATACAGATCTTGACGGCTTCGACAACATCCCGTCCGGCCAGATCGATGGCGGCGATGCGAAGGAAACCAAACCCCAATCCCGCTTTCTGCGATGAAATCGTCGCGTCAACCACGCCGGCCAGATTGCCGCCCGCCAGGACGTGGGCCTCGAGACTGTCGACCTCGACATCCACGCCCGCCTTCGCCAGGGTAATCTGATTGTACATCACGAACTTCGGATTGAGCCCACGAAGCTTCATTCCCAGCAATTGACGGAACGGCACCGCCACACCCGAGGCTCGCGCCTGAACCCAGACCTGGAAAAAACTGAGACAGACAACGCCTAACACCAAGGTGATCAAGCCGACGACCACAGCGAAAACAATTAAGACTACCGGCAGAATGTCCATAAAAATAATCACGTATTCAGTTTCGCACCGCTGGCCGTGCCGATGGCCGACTGCAACCCGAAGTTTGGCGCACGACACCATGCGGACCGCAGCCCCCGGCTATCACAAGTCGCCGGAGCTGTAATTCGGTGCATCCTTGATGATCTTGATGTCGTGCGGGTGAGCCTCGCGCAAGCCGGCGTAACTGACGCGCACAAACCGGCCCTTGCACCGTAATTCCTCGAGATCCCGCGAGCCGCAGTATCCGAGTGCAAATTTGAGGCCGCCGGCGAACTGTGTCAGGACCTCGTCCGCCGGCCCACGGTAAAGAACAATCCCCTCGATGCCCTGGGGCACAACTGTCGAACTTTCCTGAATGTCCGCATGACTGTACCGCTGGCGGCTGCCTTCACTTTCCTTCAACGCCTCGACGCTGCCCATGCCGCGATAGACCACATAGGTCCGACCTTGATGAAGAATCTTCTCGCCGGGACTCTCCTTGGTGCCGGCCAAGACCGATCCCATCATGACCGAATTTCCGCCGGCCGCCAAAGCCTTCGGGACATCGCCGGAGTGGCGAATGCCGCCGTCGGCGATGATGGGAACCTCATCACCAATCCGATCGTAGACGTCAAAGATAGCCGTCAACTGGGGTACACCCACACCCGTGACCACCCGCGTCGTACAGGTGGAACCCGGGCCGATGCCGATTTTGACGGCATCGGCGCCGGCCTCGAGCAAGGCCACCGCGGCATCGGCTGTCGCGATGTTGCCCGCCACAACGTCCACGGAATCCAATGTTGACTTCACTTGCCTCACGGTCTCGATCACGGCCTTCGTGTGACCGTGTGCAGTGTCAATGACAAGCGCATCGACGCCGGCCTCGGCAAGCATCTGTGCCCGATCGAAATCATAGGACCCGATCGCAGCTGCCACGCGCAGCTTGTGCTGCTCGTCACGATTGATGTTCGAATCGATGTTGCTGATCAGGCTCTTGACGTCCTGAAAGCTGTAGAGCCCTGCCAGGCGACCGTCGTCGTCAACGATCGGCAATTTGCCGACCTTGTCGCGGGTCATGATTTCATAGGCTTCGGTAAGCGTCGTGCCGACCGGGCCGGTGATCACATCAACAGTCATGACCTCGCTTACCGGAACATGATAGTCGCCGAGAAACTTGATGTCCCGCGCTGTCAGAATGCCGCACAGGAAGCCGTCGGCATCGATGATGGGAAAGCCGGCAAATGTGAACTGCTTCGCTTCCTTCTCAGCCATGACGTCGGCGACGCGGATGTCCTTGGCAAAGACAACGGGAGTTTCGATCAGGCCATTCAGGAAGCCCTTAACGCAGCCCACCTCTTCGGACTGGCGTTCAGCCGTCAGATTCTTGTGCACGACCCCAATGCCACCGGCGAGTGCCATGGCGATCGCCATGTCACTCTCGGTGACCGTGTCCATGGCGGCGCTGACAAACGGGATGTTGAGCTGAACGTTACGGCTGAATCGGGACTTTATCGAGGCTGCATCGGGAAGGAAATCGGCATACTCGGTGCACAGCGCGACGTCGTCAAAGGTGAGACCTTCTCCCGGGAACCTGGTCATGAATTCGCAGATGGGGGGGGGGGGCACGGCGGTGTCATCCTTGGTCGTAGTCCGGTGTCAGGGCGAAAACGTCCGAATATAACCCGCGGGCGGCGCATTACTAACGCCGGCTGACTCGGAATCCGTTTCAATTCCGCACGCCCCCCAGCAGGGTGACACGCACCGATCCGCGAAAGTTCCATGGTTGCGAAATCTTTTTTCCTGCCATAAATTCCTTACATCGTCATGACTATTCAGATGGAGAGTGGAGAGTGGAGGGTGGAGGGTCGCGACCGAGTTCCGGCATCTAATGCAGTATTCGCAAAGGCGATCTCCATGAGTGGGCGACAGACGTTGAGCGGATCTTGTCCCGCCACCTTCCACCTTCCACCTAAGTAGTTACACACTGTCACAATCAAACCCGGATAGCACCGACGACGGACAGCACGTCGCCGCCGTCGCGCTTGTCAGGTTTGATCATTTATCACAGGCCTCTTTCTCTTCGGGAGTCGCAGCCGTTGCCGTCTGCCAAAATAAATCCGAGCCTGTACCAGGTCTTGGGCACGGCGCCGACCGCCTCGTTCACGGACCTCAAGCGCGCATGCTACCGACGTGCCAAGGAATGTCATCCCGACAAGTTCCAGGGCGACCTGCGGAAAGAAAAAGGATTCAAACAGTTGGTCCATGCGTTTGACATTTTATCAGACCCGCTTAAACGTCGGCGTTACGACATCGACCTGAAAACCGCCGATAATGATGCAGCCGCGTTAGATGAGTCCGATGCCGCCCGTTTCGCGGCCGCCGATCAGTCGATTATGGACAGCATGTCGGACGACATTCTTGAGGAGATGATCGTCGGCAATTACGTGCCGCGCAACGCCACGCTACAGTCGCTCATGAGCGACCTCGAAAGTACGGATAAATTTCTCTTTTTTCGAGAGGCCAAGAACCTATATTACAAGGGCCGCTGCCGGCAGGCTTACAAGCTGTTCAGTAAATCGGTTCGCTGGAGCCCCAACAACATCCTCTACCATTACTACCTGGGCAAAGCGGCCGAGCATCTGCGGTTGTATCGCAAAGCCGTGAAATGCTACCGCACGTGCATGAGCATCGGCGCCGCCCGCAATCCGCCACAGCGGCTGTTGCGGATCCAGGAGCGGATCCACCGTATGCGGAAACGCGACGGCGGTCTCGTCGGCAAAGTGATGACCTGGCTTTCACCGCCGGATACGGATGGCATCGTTAATTACGGAGAAGCAGATGATCGATCAAATCAACCGTACCATTGCCCGGCTCGCCAGCGAGATGCACGGCAGCGATAAACCGGGCACCACTCGGAAAGCGGACAGATCGGTGCCCAGGGCCAAGTCCCGAAAACAACTGGTAAAGCGTATGCGCGGGAGTAAATGACCCGTCAAGAATGGAAGGGGGCTGGTCCTGGTCCCGGAAATTTTTTTCGGGATTTTGGCAATTGTCAGCTTGGGGCTAACTCGGCAGAATGCAGATCGATTTCGCCTTCGTCCATCCTTCTACTAAACCGGAATCCCGGATTCATGGAATCATCATCCGTCAAAGAGCTGCTGCGATCCCGCGAATTCAGCGAGGTGTTCTGTGTTCGCGGCTGGATTCGAACGCGCCGAGATTCAAAGGGTGGATTTTCCTTTCTCGAGATCAACGACGGTTCCTGCCTGACCAATCTGCAGGTCGTCGTCGATGCCGATCTGCCGAATTACGAAAGCGATGTGCTGCGGCTGCATCCGGGCGGCTCGGTCGAGATTCACGGGCGGTTGAACGAATCCCCCGGCCAGGGACAGCCCGTTGAACTGAAGGCCGAGCGGGTCATCGTTCACGGCTTCTGCGACGTTACCGCTTATCCGCTGCAGAAACAACGCGTCTCGTTCGAGCGCCTCCGCGAAGTCGCCCACCTGCGGGCGCGCACCAATACATTCGGCGCCGTAACCCGGGTTCGCAATGCCTTGAGCTTTGCAACCCATTCCTTCTTTCAGAAACGCGGCTTCTATTATCTCAATTCCCCCATCATTACGTGCAGCGACTGTGAGGGTGCCGGCCAGATGTTCCGTGTCACGACCCTTGATCCAGCGGACCCGCCGCGCGACGATGACGGCCGTGTCGACGACGGCGAGGACTTCTTCGGCGAGCCCGCGAGTTTGACGGTCAGCGGCCAACTCGAGGCCGAGACCTATGCCTGCGCCCTTAGCAAGGTGTATACCTTTGGCCCCACGTTCCGCGCCGAGAACTCGAACACCAGCCGCCACCTGGCCGAGTTCTGGATGGTGGAACCGGAAGTAGCCTTCGCCGACCTAAGTGACAATGTCGCCCTGGCCGTAACGTATCTGAAGCATCTCCTGGCGACGGTGTTGCGGGACCATCCAGAGGACATGGCATTCTTTAACAAACGGATCGCCCCGGGAATCACTGATACCCTCGCCGGCATCGTCGAAACGCCGTTCCTCTCGATTCCCTACGCGGAGGCACTCGAAGTCCTCGAGAAGTCCGGCGAAACCTTCGAGTTTCCAGTGAAATGGGGGACGGACCTGCAGTCGGAGCACGAGCGATACCTGACGGAGAAGGCCTTCAAGCAACCGCTCGTGGTCATCGATTTTCCGCGCCAGATCAAACCGTTTTACATGCGTGTCAACGACGACGGCAAGACGGTGGCGGCGATGGATGTGCTGCTGCCGGGCATCGGCGAGATCGTCGGCGGCAGCCAGCGCGAGGACCGGCTCGACGTACTTCACGCGCGAATGGCCGAGCTGGGACTCGACGCCGCCCCCTATTGGTGGTATCTGGACCTGCGCCGGTTCGGCACCGTTCCCCACTCCGGATTCGGACTCGGCTTTGAGCGGCTCGTCCAGTTCGTCACCGGTATGGCCAACATTCGCGACGTCATTCCGTTTCCGCGGACGCCGAAGAACGCGAAATTCTGATCGTTCGTCCTCGTTTTCAATTCGGACGCGATTTCGAGGACCCGCCTGCGCTGAGGTGGCTACGGTGAGGCGCGCGCGGATCGCTCCGCTGAGGACGAGGACGAGAGCGATTAGGTTCAAAGAGAGTTTCAAGTTTCCAATCCCAAATTTTAAATTTTAACCGCCCTGGCTACCTGAGCGAAGTCGGTCCAAAACCCATCACCCATTCCCTCCCATCATCCACAGCTCAAGTACGATGAGAGCGAAAATCGTATAGCTGTAATCCGCCTGTCGCTCGAGGTGGCTCTGTATCAGCCATGAGAGCCGGTCTTTCCTGAAGTAACCGTCACCGACGAGCCGACCATTCAAAAGCAGCTCACGCATCGGCTCCTTCCATTCCTGGCGCAACCAACGGGCGATGGGTACGCCGAATCCCATTTTACGACGGCCCGCAATTCCCGGCGGCAGGCTGCCCGCAAAGGTATCGACGAGAATGCGTTTACGCCGCGCCCCCCGCTGCTTCCAGTCGTAGGGCAGCGACAACGCCAGTTCCACCACCTCGACGTCAAGAAAGGGATTGCGTACTTCGAGCCCGTATGCCATCGAAGCCCGATCGACTTTGACCAGAATGTCGTCGGTTAAATAGGTCTTGATGTCGATCTCCATGAGCTCATCGATCGGCTCTTGAAACGAATTCCGGTCCCGGTGGCGGCTCAGAACGTCGACACTCTTGCCCAAGCTGCCGGTGGCGCCCATACGGTCGCCGTACAGCGACTCCTTCAATGGCGAGGGACAGCGTGAAATCAGGCGCAGGTAACGATCCAGGCCGTCGTTTTCGCTGATATCCAGGAGCCGACGAGCGCGGCCCCAGAACGTCCGTTCCTCCGTCCGCGGCGGCATGACGTACTGGAGTGAACGGCTCACCCGCCGGCGCAGAGCCGCCGGAATAAGACGGAGTTTTTCGCAGAGCTTCATGATACGATAGCGATAATAACCGCCGAAAAGCTCGTCGGCGCCGTCGCCGCTCAAGGCCACGGTCACATGCCGGCGCGTGAACTCACTCAGTAACGAGGTCGGCAGCATCGAGGCATCGCAGAACGGCTCCTCGAAATCGACGACGATCCGACTCAGCCGATCGAAATCATTGGGGGACACTTCGAGAAAATGATGCTCTGTCCCAAAATGGGCCGCTACCTGCGCCGCATAATCTCGCTCGTCATACTTCTTCTCCGGGAAGCCAATCGAGAAGGTCTTCGGACGGTTACCGCCGACTTCATGAGCAAGCGCGCAGATGAGGCTGGAGTCGACGCCGCCGGACAAAAATATACCGAGCGGCACATCGGCTACCAGCCGCCGTCGCACTGCGGCTCGCAGACGGCTGTCGAGCTCAGCCTTGGCGGCCCCGTAATCGCTGTGAAAATCAGCCGTCATTGCCGGCCGCCAATAAGGCTCGACCAAGAGTTCATGATTCTTCCAGAAAGCACGATGCCCCGGCGGCAGTTTGCAGACACCGCGAAATATCGATCGGGGTGTCGGGATATATTGATACTCGAGGTAATCGTGAATCGCGGCCGGCTCAAACGTTGTGTCGACCCAATCCAGGGCCTTGAGGGCCGATGGTCCGCTGGCAAACGCAAATCGACGCGGCACGGAAGCGTAGAAAAGCGGTTTCTGTCCAAGTCGGTCACGCGCCATAAAAAAGTCGCCGGTATCCACGTGCAGGATCGCGAAAGCAAACATGCCGTTCACCGCATCCAGCATCTCCGGGCCGTGTTCCTCGTACAAGTGCAACAGAACCTCGGAGTCGCTCTCGGTATAAAAAGTGTGGCCTTTGCTGATCAGTTCCGACCGCAGCTCGGCGTAATCGTAGATCTCACCGTTACAGACCAGGGCGAGAGTTCGGTCTTCGTTGTAAATCGGCTGGTCCCCGGTTTGCAAATCGATCACCGACAGTCGCCGGTGGGCAACCGCTGCGGCGCCGTTGACAAAGAAGCCGCCCGCATCGGGTCCGCGCTTCGTCAACGAGGATGCCATGCGCTCCAAAAGTGACCGGTCCGGTGCCCGGTCACCGTCAAATATGCCAGCAATTCCACACATGAGGATGGTAATGAAGTACAAAAGTCCGTGCACGTCAACCGTCGGTGGATTTTAAATGGATTTTTCCCGTCAGGCACGCGGCAGGAATAAACCATCGGCGAATTGTCATGGTTGAGCCAATACACCCGACTCGTCCCCTTCCTCGGCCTCGATGGATGAAGCACGAGGCGCTGCCTGGGCAAAGACTTCGAGGACGAAGGACGAGGACGAGTTAAGTTTCAAAGAAGTGTCAGCGGGGTGACTAATCCGATTGCGTCATGCTGACACACTGTGCCAGGAGATCCCGTGTCACACTGTGTCAGCACCAACCGTGCTGATCGACACAGGAATCGGTAACGAAGACGTAAATGGTTACCGTTAAATATATTGAACGTATGAAGAAGGCGGTGGCATTGATGTTGCTGGTTCGTTGCACATTATTCTCCTGGTTCGCAGACCGGGGCACCTAATGGCTGGAAATCATTCGCCGTGATCGTGTCTGTGCCGTCGAACGGCGCACGATGAACGGAATGACTGCCAAACGTGAAGCAACCGATTCAGGCATTTGTTGCGCTAAGGGAGTCGTCATGGGAAAAATAATAGGAATTGATCTGGGAACGACCAATTCGTGCATGGCAGTTATAGAAGGCGGCGAAGCCGTGGTCATACCGAATGCCGAGGGCCAGCGGACAACCCCGTCGGTGGTTGCATTTTCGAAATCCGATGAGCGGCTTGTGGGCCTGACGGCGAAGCGTCAGGCGGTGACGAACCCGACGCAGACGGTCTTTTCGATCAAGCGTTTCATGGGCCGTAAATACAGCGAAGTTTCCCATGAGATCGAGTTGGTACCGTACAAAGTTGGCGAGACGACAAATGGTGACGCCCATATCAAGATCGAAGGCGAGACGTACTCGCCGCCCGAGATCTCGGCCATGATCCTCGGCAAGCTCAAGGCCGATGCCGAAGCCTATCTGGGCGAGACTGTCACCGAAGCTGTCATCACCGTGCCGGCATATTTCAATGATAGCCAGCGGCAGGCGACCAAGGATGCCGGCCGCATCGCCGGTCTCGATGTGCGCCGCATCATCAACGAACCGACGGCCGCTTCCCTCGCCTATGGCCTGGAAAAGAAGAAGGACGAGAAAATCGCTGTCTTCGATCTCGGTGGCGGCACCTTCGACATATCAATTCTTGAACTCGGCGACGGCGTTTTCGAGGTCAAATCGACCAATGGCGATACCCACCTGGGCGGCGATGACTTTGACGAAGCCATTATCATCTGGTTGGTCGACGAGTTCAAAAAAGAGAACGGCATCGACCTACGCAACGACCCCATGGCCCTGCAACGCCTTAAGGAAGGCGCGGAAAAGGCCAAGTGCGAATTATCTTCGAGCCAGACCAGCGAGATCAATCTGCCCTTTATTACCGCCGACGCTTCCGGGCCCAAGCACCTGACGCAATCGCTGACCCGCGCCAAACTCGAGCAATTGACCGATGCCCTCGTCGAGCGCACCGTCGGGCCCTGCAATAACTGTCTGAAAGACGGCGACCTCATCGCCACCGAGATCGATGAAGTGGTCATGGTCGGCGGCCAGACGCGCATGCCGACAGTTGTCGATGCCGCCAAGGACACCTTCGGCAAGGATCCCAATCGCGGCGTCAATCCAGATGAGGTCGTAGCCGTCGGCGCCGCCATCCAGGGCGGTGTGCTGGCCGGTGACGTCGATGACGTGCTGCTGCTCGATGTGACGCCGCTGTCACTCGGGATCGAAACGCTCGGCGCCGTCACTACCAGTCTGATCGAGCGCAACACCACCATACCGACTCGCAAAAGCGAGGTCTTCAGCACCGCATCGGACAATCAGCCGTCGGTCGAGATTCACGTCCTCCAGGGCGAACGGGAAATGTCCGGCGATAATAAATCCATCGGCCGCTTCCATCTCGACGGTATCCCGCCGGCACCCCGGGGTGTGCCGCAGGTCGAGGTCACCTTTGACATTGACGCCAACGGCATTCTCAATGTGTCCGCCAAGGACCTCGGCACCGGCAAGGAGCAGAAGATAACAATCACCGCCAATTCCGGTTTGGGCGACGATGAAATCGAGCAAATGGTCAAGGATGCCAAAGTTCATGCCGAAGAAGACAAGGCGCACCGTGAAAAAATCGACGTCAAGAACCGCGCCGATTCCCTCGCTTACCAAACCGAAAAACAGCTGTCCGAGAACGGCGACAAAATCCCGGACGAGATCAAGAAACCGGTGGAAAGCAAGATCGCCGACCTGAAAGCTGCCGTCGAGGCTGATGATACGGACAAAATGAAATCCGTCATGGATGATATTCAGCAGCATATGCAGAAATTCGCCGAAGAGCTCTACAAGAACGCCGGCGCCAATGCGCAACCGGCGGCGGCTAACGGCGGGCCCGAGGACACCGGCGGCAATGGCGATGCCGGCCAGCCACAGGCGAAAAAGAAAAAGGACGACGGCGATGTCATCGATGCGGATTTCGATATGGTCGAGGATGAGAAGAAAGGAAACTGAAAAACCCAGGAGGAAAGGCACATGAAAATCAAACCTCTGAAGGATCGCGTGCTCGTGGAAGCGATCGACGAAGACAGCGAACAGATTAAAGGGGGGATCGTCATCCCCGACAGCGCCAAGGAGAAGCCCCAGGAAGCGCGGGTCGTCGCCCTCGGGACCGGCGGCATCGATGATGACGGCAATGAGATCCAGTTCGACATCAAAGTCGGCGATCTCGTTCTGACCTCGAAGTATGGCGGCACCGACGTCACCATGGATGACAAGGAATACAAAATTCTCAAGTCCAGCGATATCCTCGCCATCATCAAGAATTAAACCAAAACCCGAATCATCACGAAAAGGAAGACATCTATAATGGCAGCAAAACAACTTCTCTTCGGCGAGGACGCCCGGCGGCAGTTGCTGACCGGCATCGAAAAGCTCAGCAAAGCGGTCAAGGCCACTTTGGGACCGAGGGGCCGAAACGTCGTTCTCGACAAAAAGTTCGGCTCCCCCACGGTGACCAAGGACGGCGTCACCGTCGCCAAGGAAATCGAACTGGAAGCGCCCTACGAAAACATGGGTGCGCAAATGGTGCGCGAAGTCGCCAGCAAGACTTCGGACGTTGCCGGTGACGGTACGACCACCGCCACAGTGCTGGCCGAAGCGATCTTTCGCGACGGCATGAAGAACGTCACTGCCGGCGCCAATCCAATGAGCCTTAAACGCGGTATCGAGAAGGCGGTCGAAGCCCTGGTCGAAGCCCTGGAAGGGATGAGCATTCCCGTCGAGGATCGCGCGCAAATCGCCCAGGTCGCGACGATTTCCGCCAACGCCGATGACGAAATCGGCAAGATCATTGCCGCCGCCATGGATAAAGTCGGCAAGGACGGCACGATCACGGTCGAAGAGGCCAAGAGCATTGAAACCACCCTGGACGTTGTCGAAGGAATGCAGTTCGACAAGGGCTATCTGTCGCCCTATTTCGTCACCAACAATGAGTCCATGGAAGTAGTATTCGAGGATTGCCTGATCCTAATTCATGAAAAGAAGATCAGCAATCTGCAGGATCTATTGCCGTTGCTGCAGAGTGTCGCCAAGCAGGGCAAACCGTTCCTAATCATCGCCGAGGATGTCGAAGGCGAGGCCCTCGCCACGCTGGTCGTCAACAAGCTGCGCGGCACGCTGAACGTCTGCGCTGTGAAGGCACCCGGCTTCGGGGATCGTCGCAAGGCCATGCTCGAGGACATTGCCATCCTGACCGGCGCCACGTGCATCACCGAAGACCTCGGCATCAAGCTCGAGAGCGTCACCAGCGATCAGCTCGGCAAGGTCAAGCGTGTATCCATCGATAAGGAAAATACGACCATTGTCGAGGGCAGCGGCAGTCAGGGTGCGATCAGCGGCCGGGTCAACCAGATCCGCATGCAGATCGAGGAAACGACATCCGATTATGACCGCGAAAAGCTGCAGGAACGCCTCGCCAAGCTGGCCGGCGGCGTCGCCGTCATTAACGTCGGTGCGGCCACCGAGACGGAGATGAAGGAAAAGAAGGCGCGGGTCGAGGATGCGCTCCACGCCACACGCGCGGCCGTTGAGGAAGGCATTGTCGCCGGCGGCGGCGTCGCCCTCCTGCGCGCCGGCTCGACGCTGGACAAAATCCGCAGCAAGGTCAAGGGAGACGAGAAAATCGGCGTCGATATCATTGCCAAGGCTGTCCGCGAACCCGTGCGGCAGCTGGCCAATAATGCTGGTCTCGAGGGCTCGATCACCGTCAACGAAGTAGAATCCCACAAGGGCAACATAGGCTTCGACGTGGCCACCGGCCAGTTCGTCGACATGGTGAGTGCCGGCATTCTGGATCCGACCAAGGTGACCCGGACCGCCCTGCAGAACGCCGCTTCGATCGCCGGCCTCATGCTGACGACCGAATGTGTCGTCACCGAGGTTCCGGAGAAGGATGAGCCGTCACCCGCCGGCGGTCCCGGCGGTCCCGGCGGCATGGGCGGCATGGGGGGAGGTATGGGCTACTAAGCCAAGCCGCTGCTGTGCAACGGCACACCTAAAGCGCCCCGGTTTCCCGGGGCGCTTTTTTTTTCTATCGTTCTCGTCCTTCGTCCTCGATTCCCGTTCCTTACGGTAGGATCAAAGGGGCGAGTCCCGCCTCGGCGGGATGAAGTTATTTTTACGCGAGTTCTTAGGTCCGAAGATCGCGCTGACGCGCTCCGAGGACAAGGATGATTCCGCGAAAAGGAGGACCGGCCTTCGCTCGGCTTGCGGCGAGGCACGCGAAGACAAGGACAGTCCCGACTCTTGCGGATCGGGACTGAGGACGACGTGAGTCGCGCCACATGAGTCACGTAATTGCGACAACGTCGCTCACGCGAGGATCCGCCAGCCGGCGGACTGAAAGGCATCACTCAGCGCCGGCGTTCGTTACACTTGGCTTGAGAGACCTCTTGGGTTGCGGGCAGAACCCGCTTCAGATCCCCAACCGATCGCCGATCGCCTTTGCCACAGCCTCAGGCGACCGTTCGTCCGTATCGATCGTGTGATCCGCGACTTGGGCGTAGACGGCATCACGTTCGTTCATGACCCGGGTCAGATTCTCGATCGTTGGATCGGCGGCTATAAATGCCGGCATTCCCTTGTCCTGCATTCTTGCCAGGATTGTTTGCGCGGCCGCCCGCAGATACACACAGGTCCCGAACCGGGCGAGAATTGTCTGATTGGCCGCCGCCACCGGCGCCCCGCCGCCGGTGGCCAGGATGACGTTGTCGCGCGAAGAAACCTGAATTAGAGCATCGGTCTCGAGGCTGCGGAAACCGTCGGCGCCCTCTTCCCGGTAGATTTCCCGGCAGCGTCGCCGCGCCCCGGTCCGCGCCTCGGAAAGATCCTCGATCTCGTCGTCGAGATCGAGGAATGTCAAACCCATATCCTGTGCCAACCGCTGGCCGGCAGCACTCTTGCCGCACGATGTGAAGCCAATGAGGACAATGTTCATTTGGATACAAAAAACGGGCCCGTGATCTAATGTCACGGCCCCGCTAAGTAAAGCCATCTCCTTGCAAGATACTATTCGGCAAATGCCATCTCTGTCTCGACATCGCCTGCTCAACGACTGACACCAACTGCTCTATTAGCTTGACTTCGCGTTTATTTTCCGCAATAAAATAGGGACAGCGGCACACATGTAAAAATTGTATTTCGGATAAGAAAGCCCAGAGGAAAAAGCCCTCGCCCCGGCCCCCGCAGCCGCTCCCCGACGACTCCCCGTCAAAGCGGCATCCTAATCCGTCTCTAGTTGCTCGGTGGTTTTTTGGGCCCTTCTATCGGCATGTCCTGCCAATCATCCCATTCCTGTTCACCGTCCCGCAACCGGACCCGAAACGCTTTTTGCAGGACTACCTCATGAGACCCTTGCCGCCAGGCGCTGAGAACGTCGACAGACGCGTTGTTATCGGCTTTTTGATCTTTCGTCGTTGCCATCTTAATTTCGGCAGTGCTTCAGCTACCCCGCGGACAGATGCTCGCTTGCGGCGGACCGATGCGTCGCGCCTCCGCTTTGCATTGAGGGCAATGCTTGACGTTGCCCCGTGCACCAAATTTTTTATCACACCTCGCGCACACCTTAAATCATGATTCACCCCCTGCCTTTCCGGCGCACGTTTCTTGTATACACCGATGGTGCCGGCAGTTGCTGCACCACTTGCGCCGCCAAAAAAAAGGTCCAGAGCACTACACCGCGAGCCCATGGAAACAACCCCGGCGTCGCTGCCGATTGTGGCGCTACCCCGCTTTTGAGCGCCGAAAGAATGTAGCCGCCATCGGCATCGGGTCAATCACATGAAGGTAACGGAACAGATCCGGCTGATTCCGAGATACGTATCGAAGAGACTCGATGATCTTTTTCTGTACGACTAACAGGCTTTCGGTATTTTTCGTACTTGCGCTCGACAATTTAATGGAAAAGATATTCGGTGTTGGGGCTGGAATAGTTATCGGCCTCGTTTTTTTTTGCCGTTCTTGTCGCTGGATGCCAGACCTGCTGCTTGGTAAGATCCCTTGCGGTAAAGAACGACCGTGCGGTCGGGGCCGTTAGCCGCCCGCCTGTGTGGCGAAGGATTCGGAGAGCGATGTCGGTGGCGAGGGGCGACGATTCTTGACCATTAAGAACCGTACTTTGCGCGTACCCGATGATCCCTTTTTCAGGGGCGTGGGTTCGAGCGTTCCTCCGTATCTTCGCGCTACCTCCTCTAATTGTCGCCTGTATTCTTCCACTGTCATTGGTAGCTCCCAGTAGGGTGTTGAGCTTCTGCGCAAAAAGCTCAGGGGTCTCGTTAGTATTATAGTATATGTTCTTACCATCAAACTGCGCATCATCGATGTCAGCCTTTTCCCGGGCAGCCTCAACCTCGTCCCATTTCCCTTTTGTCACTGATCGTTTCTGAGGATTTCAATGGCCAGATTACGACGTCGGCATAGATCGGCAGGAGAAGGCCTCGACGCGGGAACCGTTGTAGCCGGTGACTACCAGAAAATCGGCAATCCCGGCGCCGTGGGCGGTGAGATGATGGGCCGGTTCGATGAGGGGGGGGGGAGGCCGAGAAGTGGCAGAAGAGGCTTACAGTCACCCTTATCAGCTATTCGACTACCTCTGCCGGCTGCCAGGATCAGGAATTTCATGCCCATCGATTATGAATCAGACCGATCGTCCCTCATTAATGCGTCACGATCGCGCGGGAACTCGGGTTCACTCCCTGAACCACAGCGTTTCTGGATCCTTGACCGCAGCGGCTTCCTCGCCGATCGGAAACGGTGCTGCTGGCGGTTCTGCGGAGGCTTCGCTAATGAAATCCTCCGTCATCCGATAAGCTTCGTCATCCGTGTATTGGACCGGCGGGTGCTTGCAGAAATAGGCCGAGGGCCCCGTCAGGATGCCACTTCCCCCCCCGCTCCAGAGCGAGGTTGCAGCAGCGGATGGCGTCGATGGCCACGCCGGCGGAGTGGGGGGAGTCTTCAACCGAAAGTCGCACTTCGAGATTCATGGGGACACCACCGAAAAGCTTGCCCTCAATGCGGATAAAAGCTACCTTGTTGTCGTTCTTCCAGGGCACATAATCGCTGGGACCGACGTGGATATTCTCGTCCGCAATCCGTTCGGCAGCGACCGATTGCACGGCCTCGGTTTTCGCCTTTTTCTTCGATACGAGACGGCTCTGATCGAGCATGTTGAGAAAATCAGGCATTGCCACCCGTATTAAGCTGGTAGGTCCGTTCCAGTTTAACCCCACGCCGCTTAAATAAATCGGTCAAAACGCGGTGCGTGATCGTCGCTCCGAGCTGAGCTTTAATGTCATCACCGATAATCGGCAGGTTTCTTGACGCAAAACGTTTCGCCCACTCCGAATCGCTGGCAATAAGCACCGGGATGTTGTTGATGAAGGCCAACCCGGCCTCAAGAGCGCATTCGGCATAAAATCGGGCAGCCTTCTCCGAACCCACCGGGAGGTAGTTGGCCAGGATTTGCGCGCCGGAATCCCGAAGATGACTTACGACCTCTTCCTGGGACGGCTCGTCGTCATCACTGAGCACGAAACTGCGGCGCTCATCATACTCGCGCATATGCTCGCAGAAGCCGTCCAACACCTGCCCCATACGCACAACTACCCCGCTGATCGGGATCTGATCGTAGAAGACAGTGGTACAGTTGGGCAGGGCAAAAATCGCCTCGCTGACATCGCTCCCGACCTTTCGCCGATCGATATCGAAGGCCGCGACAGATCTCAATATCACTGGCACAATAACCGCCAATCTTAGAATGCATGAGTCCCGGAACATCCGCCGCATCCTTGATCAACGTAGTGATGGATGCCCTGAACTAAGGAACTGACACAATTACCAACACCGACTACTGCAATTTTAATTTTACTCGTGCTCATATCCTGCTCCCCGTTTTTGGTTAATCAGGTAGTTTGCACGTATGGTTTGGTTGGGAATCGATTATGGGGGACAACAAAGGTGCACCCAAGTGCGGGAACAGCAAGTGGACCTCATTTAGGAAATTTAGGAAATCACTTACCCCGGTTGGCGAGGGCTGGCGTTTGTGAAGCGCAACTGGGCTAATCCTTGAATCCCATACACGTCAAGCAGCGCTTCACTCATGCCAACCCTCGCCAACTTCAATGATCTCCGCTCCGTGCCTCTGTGTCCGTCGGCCGACGGATTCCAATCCCTTGTGATCCCGCCCCTGAAACCACTGAGACCAGGTAGGCTCTCAAAAAAGTGCCTTTGCTTCAGGATCCATAGGTGGCTTCGAGAAAACTATCCGTCGGCTGACGGATCGCAGGGGGCGCAGATCAGAACCCCGGCGATCGGAACAGTCACATCATGAATGAGTAGACCACCGAGACGGAACGAGGGCTGACCGCCTTTGCCAATGCGCTGGTACTTGTACTTAGTACGCTGACTCTTCTCGTGATCGCCGTTCTTGTTGCAGTCACGAAAATGTTTTCGGGAAAATCTATCGGGACATGGAAGCGCCGTTACCATTTGTCACTTCCTTTTTGTTCTCCGTTCCAAGCATTGCGCACTTGCTGATCGCCGGCTTGCTCATCGTCGCGCTTGTGATTAAGGAGTTTCGGATTGCATCACAGATCGCGAAACTGAAGATGAATGTGTCTGTGGGAGTCGCGGCCATCGCGTGCTTTGTTGTGTCTATGGCATTGTCCTGTCTCTACCAGTGTTGGGCCTGATTGATAGACTCGGGGGACTAACAAACTCATCGAGCAGGACGCGGAATACCGCGCCGCTCGATCAGCATCGTTGATCGCAGGGAATATGATCTCGGTACGGCCCATCGAAGAACAAGACCACGCCGCATGCGTAGCCGTTGCGGAACGTGCGGTTTCTCCTGAACAAATCCACCGAGCAGATTCTCGCCGCCGTGAAACGGGCCGGCCGACAAACCGGTACCAAGCCTCAGTAAAAAACGGGAATCCAAATTGCGTTACAAATTCGGCCTTTCCCCTGGATTCGCAGAGCTCTGCATTTTAGAAATTAAAAATTGACAGGAGAGAAATTTGCCACCCGCAGCGGGGGAACTTTTTTTAAAAAATTGAGATACGGTCTTGCAATTCATGGGAAAAAATCGTATACCAGAACCAAAAGCGGCGGGAAAGACGATTTTCTTGCCGAAATGAGAACCATGATTCGGCAGAGTTGCCTCGGCGATCATGTCGGACGATCGGGGACTTGGGAGTGGTTCAGGTTCAGGGCCTGGCCGACTACGGGTTCTCAGTCGTTGCGTCCTTATCCGATTATAACAGTGGCACCAAGAATGTCGTCTGGATTCGACCCAACTCCTGATTTCTGACGGTCGGTTTCCGAAAGTAGTGGCTGACCGACAACCCGCGATTCGCGGAGGAGGCCCGCCGAGGGATTTTCGTTCAGGCACGAAGTAGGACAAACCTCAAGAACGCCGCCTCAGGCAGAAAGCAGGGATTTATGGTCAACTAACGTCGGGTCGAAACATGCTTTAGCAGGACGAACCAAACGGCCTTTTCGCGGGGGCCAAAAGGAAGGAAAAATTATGATCACCCGTCGCCATCTCAGGACAATCCTTGCCTGTTTGCTAGTCTTCGCGTGTGGCGCGAGACTATCATTCGCCTCACTCGTCAACTGTGACGCTTTTAGGTCGGGTACGGGAAGTGTGCTCTATTTGTACTACCCTAATTCAAGTGATAGCAATTTCCCGAACTACAGCCTCGGTACCAGCCCATTGGCGGATTTCGATGTCAACGACCTGGATTCAGGCATAAATGAGTCTGACCTGATCGACAGAATCTCCCAACTCGTTAGGAGGCATTACTGCGAGTTCGATATCCGGATCGTTCAGACGCGGACTGATGTCGGTACAACCAATCCCAATCCCACCGATACTCGTTGGCAGGTGATTGGCATCGGCTCGGACTCAAAGACGACGTCTACCGGGGGTACTTTATTCGGAGTGGCACAAGATGTGGATTTGGGAGACGCCGACGCCCAGGATTTCGCCAGGGTATGGGCTGATAGCTTCGGCACGGCATACGGCGGCGGCGGTGGCGCCCTCAACGGCGCCAATTCCACGTTGGAGAGATGGGCCAACGCCATCGCCGGCACGATTTCCCATGAGGGCGGGCACAACTATGGTCTTCAGCACAGCGACTCGGCGGCGGTGACCGGTGAGGACGGGACAAACAATCACGTCCTCGCCACCGGGAGCACTGGTTTGACAGGCGAGCAACGGACCCAATTCC
>CAUZRT010000023.1:0-18193 GCA_963582235.1 Lentisphaeria bacterium | reverse complement strand
ACGGCGCATCGCGATGGAAGGATGGGAGCGTATGGTCGCCAGCAGCACCTCGCGCTTCGGAATCTGTTCGACCTCATACGTCGCCGACGGGATTTTGTCAGGGTTACGGGCAATAAATCCGGCCATGGTCTGGGTGTTGCCGCACCGTTCCCTGCCCGGCTCGTCGTAGAACACCGTGGCCATCCTATCGATCTCATCAAAGAGCCCGTCTGCCTCGACCTTAACCAGCATTTCATTGGTGTTCTGATCCATATACCGGTACGATCTGGCATGTTTGAAGCCGAAGATCGTGTACGGCCCGCGGATGGCTGTGGTCAGCGTCGGCCGGCTGAACAGCCCGAGATAACTTCCGCTCCCGAATACGAGGCAGGCAAGAATTACAAAAGCGAGGACCGTGATTACGGCTTTGCCACTGAGGCGACGACTGGCATCCATGGCCGGAACGGGGAATTGCGTAGTGGAAATGTTGACAGCGAAAAAGGCAACGGTTGCCTACAGCAGATTCGCGGCAATCTCGGCCAGGTCACTGCGCTCGCCTTTTGTCAGCGTGATGTGCGCCGCTATCTTCTTGTCACGGAATCGGTCGATGAGATAGACGAAACCGTTTGAAAACGCATCGATATACGGATTATCAATTTGATGCGGATCACCGGTGAGGACAACTTTTGTTTCATAGCCGACGCGGGTAATGATCGTCTTGACCTCGTGCGGCGTCAGGTTCTGCGCCTCATCGATGATCATGAACTGGTTCGGGATGCTGCGACCGCGGATATAGGTCAGCGATTCGATGCCGATCTCGTCGGATTCGAGGATATCCGGGGGCAGCGACCGATTACGGCTGCGCCGATCGATTTCACGAACCAGATCGATGGCATCGTAAATCGGCTGCATCCAGGGACGCATCTTTTCGTCGACGTCGCCAGGGATATAACCGATATCGCGCCCCATCGGCAGTGTCGGCCGAGAGACCAGGAGCTTGTTGTACTTGTCCTCGACAAGTACCTTGTGCAAGCCGGCGGCGACGGCGAGCAGTGTCTTGCCGGTACCGGCAATACCGAGCAGCGTGACCAGTTTAATATCGTCGTTGAGCAGTGCATCCAAAGCGAATCGCTGTCCGAGATTCAGTGGCTTGACGCCCAGCACGCCGGCGCTGACATCGGCGATCGGCACCAGGCGTGTGCCGGCATCACCGTCGATGCGACCCAGAGCCGACGAATCGGAATCCGCATCGCCTTTCAGCAACACGTACTCATTGGGTTGAAACGTCCGTTCCCTGAATCCATGCACACCCTTCGTCCGGAACGCCTCGACCTCTGCCGGCGCACAGGGGATTTCATAAAACCCGGAGATGAACTCCGGCTGGCCGTTGCGCGGCTCTTCATAGTCCTCGGCGTATATTCCCAGAGCATCCGCCTTGATGCGAAGATTGATACTCTTGCTGACGATGATGGTCGGCTGCTGGGGATATGTCTCGGTTAGAAAAATTGCCAGGTTCAGGATACTGTTGTCAATGCTGTCGGAGGGACTTAGACCGGTCTTCGACAGAAAGTCATCGCATTCGCCGGCAAAAACCCGGAGGAGGCCGCCGCCGTCGAGCTGCACGCCTTCACCCAAGCGTGCCTCCTTGCGTAGCTGATCCAGGTGGTTGGTAACGACTCTGGAATTCTGACCAAGCTCCGTCATGTCCCGCTTGAAATTATCCAACTCCTCGATGACTTCAATCGGGATGATGACGGTGTTGTCACTGAATTGGTTTATCGCCTCGGGATCGTACAGCAGGACATTAGTGTCCAGAATAAAGTTTTTCCTCATATGAACCGTTGAATGACCGTGGTCTGTTATCTCGCGGACTGTGTACCGGTGCTGTTTTATCGGCCACAGTCAATGATTAAAATAATCCTTTTTTGCGGCAAAACAAAGCACGCGGAACCTCACCGTGAGGGTGTTACGTTTTCCGTCTGAGGCGGATTTCTGATTCGCTCCAACACGCTTCACGTTTCACGTCTCACATTTTCCGCCACGGGCAGATCAGCCTGCGGCTGACACGTCTCATCATGTTCTTTCGCTTTAGAAATAAGACAGTCGATCTGAGCGATCGAGCCCTAGTAATGGGCATTCTGAACGTTACCCCGGATTCGTTTTCAGAGAACGGCCGTAACTTCGACGCCGATACAGCCGTTGCCGCCGGTTTGGACATGATTGCCGCCGGCGCCGACATTATCGATATCGGCGCCGAGTCCTCTCGCCCCGGGTCGGAGCCCGTCGGCGAAGACGAAGAACTCAGACGGGTTCTGCCCGTTATCCGCGGACTCAGAAAGCGGACGACGGTCCCACTCAGCATCGACACGACGAAATCGCAAGTGGCAAAAGCCGCCGTCGAGAACGGCGCGGATATAATCAACGACATCAGCGGGTTTCACTGCGATGCCACCATGCGGAACGTCGCCGCCGACACGTCCGCCGGCTGTATCCTCATGCATATGCGCGGAACGCCGCAGACCATGCAGGACAACGTCGATTACAACGATATTGTTGACGAGCTCAATCAATATTTTACCGAGTCGCTTGCCATGCTGGCGGCCGCCGGCATAGATCCGACATTCGTCTGCCTCGACCCGGGCATCGGCTTCAGCAAGACGGCCGCTCAGAACCGGCTTCTCATTAAAGAGCTGAATGCGTTCACTAATCATGGCCGTCCGTTGTTGCTGGGGCCATCACGAAAGTCGTTCATCGGCACGACACTGGGCATCGAATCGGCGCACGAGAGAATTTGGGGTACGGCGGCAGCGGTCGCCCTCGGCATTGCCAACGGCGCGCGGATCATGCGCGTCCACGATGTCGCCGAGATGCGGCAGGTCGCCGAGATGACGCTGGCTATTGTGTCGCCGCCAAGATCCGAGTGAGTGTTGGGTGCAAAACTCGGTTGGATTTGCCCATTGCAGCACAGGCATCTTGCCTGTCGTAGCGAATGCAAGTACCGATTCTCGGCAAATCCAACCGAGTTTTGCACCCATAGGCAATCCGAGGCTGACCGTCGGTCAGCCTCGGATTGTAGGTTATGCCGGCGCGGCCCCTCAAGGTCGAAACGCCCCTGCCGATGCCGGGGAAACACGCCGAACTCTCCTGAAACTTAATCGTGCTCGTCCTGGTTCTCGTCCTTCGTCCTCGATCGCGCGGCGGTTTCGCGGACGAAGGACGAAAACGATTCGTTTCGCCCAGGCGCCTGTTTATCCACGAAGGGCGACGTGCGGGGCGTCGCCGTAGACGATATCGACGTGATTGCCGTCGTTCAGGATGGACAGCCGGGCGGCTTCGGTGACGAGTTCATTGATGTATGAATTCGCCGGCGTCGCGATGATACCCTTTTTATCCACTTCAGCCATGATTTCCCGCCGCCTGGCCAGAGCGCTGTCGCCGTCCAGGTCGGCCGTTTCCCCTTCGATGCCGGCGATCGCCTTGATGTTCGCCGCGATGGAATCGAAGCCGTAACCGATAGGTTCGTAGCCGTCGCCCATCCATGGCACGAGCCGGAAAAAGTCGGGGTTGATATAATTGTAACGCGCCCCGCCGACCCCGATGTCGCCGAGATAGGTATGGGTGACGCCGCGGAATTGGTCGTCGTGCTCGATCATACCGTTTCGGCCATCCCCCTCGAACCACATCACCAGGTTTTGATCATTGCTGCCGGCGGCGTCATCTGGATAACCCAGACCGTTGATGACCGAAAGGATCCCGCCGTTCTCGAAAATGACCCGGCCGTGGGACCACATGTAGCCGTCCTTGCCGTTCGGAAAGGTGCCTTTGATGCCGCTCACTGAGACACCCGCCGGTTTGAGGCCGGTGATGTAATAGACCTGGTCGACATAATGACAGCCAATGTAGACGAACGGGTCCGTCTGGTCGCAGGTAAACCAGTTCTGAAAGTTTGAGTGCCGATACATATACGGCTCGATCAGCTTCGCTTCGCCCATGACGAAATCGCCGAGTGTGCCGTTTGTGCATTCCTTCCGTGCCAGCAGGGCGCGGCGGTCGAAGCGCTTGTGGTATTCGACGCCGACGAACAATCCTTTCGCCTTGGACGTCTCTTCGATTTCGATCGCCTGCTCGTACTTGAGAACCAGCGGCTTGACACAAAGAATGTGCTGATCACAGGCCAGCACCTCAGTGACGATGTCGTAGTGAAACTGGTCGGGAACGGCAACAACAACCCCTTGCCGCGGTTTCATGCCCGCAACTACCTCCTTGTACAGCTCCGGAAACATGGCATCGTCCGGCTCGGAGAGTGACGGATACGGCGTGAAGCCCTGCCCAGGAAAGGCAGCAGCGAAGTCGGAATTCTCTCTCAGTTCCCGCAGCGGTGGTGTGTTCAAGGCACAAATGTTCAAATCAGCTACCACGCCGGTTCGCTGCAAATGATAGACGGAGGGCAGAATGATGTCGTTGGTAATCATACCGCCGCCGATGATCGTCACGTCAACTGCTTTTGACTTCGTGCTCATTATCTCCTCCTCAGGGCTTCATGGATTCCGGCTGTGTTTTATAGGATCGGAATTTTCCGCCACCGGCGGACCAGCCTCTGGCTGGCAATATTCTCCCCTGTAACCTAGTCGTTCTCAATTCCCAAGCGGTTTCGAGGACGAGGACAACATGTTTCTCGCAGGTTGAGCGCTGGGCAACCGGAATCATGGCGCTGAGATCCGTAACCTCAAACCTTTACCCGCCGTATGCCGTCGACGCTGCCTTCCCGCCTCAGGCGGGAAGCGCCTATGTCCAAAATAAAGCGAAAGATACCACTGTGTACAGACTAAAACCCTTCCTAACTACTTCGCCTGTCCGGCAGCAAAGCTTATTTTTAAATTTTCACGGAATGACCGGCGGACGCTCCGGAGAAACTTGGTTTTGATTTTCAGGTGTTTGGCCGCGTGAGTCACGTGATGTTGGGGGATCGGTAGATTGCAGTCGCTCCCTTGGAGGGCGAGCCCGGCCCGGTTCACCGGATACGGCCCGAGAACCCAACACCCAACATCGCCCCTCACCACCCGCTCAGCGGTTGGCATATTGGCGGTACGGATTGCGAACGTAGTGGCATACATCCCGGACATTGGCGGTCAGATGCTGTGGCAGGACAAGCATTCCGACGATGCACCTGGTCGGGACGGCGGCCGTCAGGTCCTGTAAATTGACCACGGTAACAGCCTGAATCAAATCGAACAAAAGCTGCTTCTTCAGGCGAAATGCAAAGCCCAGTTCGGTTGCCTCGAAATCTCCGTTGGCAATGTATTTGCCGATCGATATACGGCTGCCATCATCCTCTTTCCACCCCCAATCAGACAGCAATTTCTCGATACGATGCCGCTTTTCCGAGTCTATCGCGGCGGGTTTGCTTATGATATCTCCGAGGATCCGACGGACGGGCGGCACCTGCGAATCCGGCATCGCCCGGCACCCGCCGGCAGCCGGTGGGTAAGTGCCGGCGGCAAAGGCACGGCTGAAGTCAGCAGCATCGCGGAGTCCGCACAGATATTCAAACGTCAGCTGTCGTTCCATACCGAGATAGAGGGCGCAAAACGCAACCTGGACCGGGTATTCGATCGAACTGGACCTCGCAATGCGGGCACGCGGCATCCGCTCATGCACTTCTTCACTCCAGAGTTCGGCGACCGTTTCAGCGAATCCCTCCCACCACAGGTTGTTGGTCATGTCGTCGGGGATCCGCACTGGTATCAGGTGATGCCAAAGTTCGTGCTCGAAAGCATCGATGAATTCAGCCGGGCGACTTTGTGCCAGATTGAGATTGAGCAGCATGGTCTGCGTCTTCGGCGTGTAAACGGCCGCGTAGCCGGTACGCAATCCCCGACCGAAGTAGCTGAGGCCGATAGTCAGAGGTTGCTGCAAACGCCCCAAAAAAAACGCGTGCAACCGACCCTGTGACGACCGACGTTCGCCCCCCCGGTCGGGCTCAGACACAGCGCCGACCACCGCCTCAAGGGCAGGGGAAAACTGCGGACGCATCTCCATAAAATGCCGCTCTATGCGTGATACAAAGTGAAGCCGCCGGCGGTAGCTGAGCTCGAGAAAATCCGCATTCGCCATGATCTTGCGGAATTCACGGTAATTGGCGCGGTCGGTTTCCGTCTTGCAATCGCGCAGACTGACGTTCCGGCCTTTGCTTTCATACCACCGGTACAACTCGTCCTGGCGGCGGCGCAACTGCCGTCGATGCGCCTTTTTCTCTTCCCGGGACGCCGGGTCGATCGCCCCGGCGTCGCAGAGCACGGCCGATATCCGTGCGGCCAAGTCCCCGGCGAACGCAGTGGCCGTCTCCGACAGCGGGTGCTCTGCGGACTCCGCAAAACAGTGGGACACCAGCGCCGGCAGCATCAGATAGGGCAGCCATCGCGCACGGAGATCTCGCTTCATTGCAAACCCATTCCGTTTTTTCTTGACACGCCGCGACACCGTGGGGCCGGGGCGGCCGGTTGCTTGTTAATTCGTGAATCGCAAATTACCTTTAACCCTTAATGAATACAAACGATGGCCTGCCCTTGGTTGCCCCGCTTGCAACACCGACGCTTGACCCTGGATTTCGCCCGGCCGCGCTTGCCAACCGGGCCTTTCGCCAGGCTGTCGAGGCAACCGGGACAGGGACGCCGGTCGCCGTTGCGCTCGAACGCGAAGGCGGTGCGATTTCCCGTTTTGACACGGCCGTCTTCGGAACCGAAAATCCGGGAGCCGACGGCAGCTATCGCTACCTCGAACGCTGGTTGAAATTCCTGCTGTGGTCACGCGGCGGATACCGGCTTTATTTCGCCGGACCGGAAGATGTCGGTGACCAGCTCCGCCGGTATTACGAAGAGTCGGAGACGGGCCGCTTCGATGCCGAGATCATGGGCGAGAAGATTTACGATCACGCCTTTGAGTTCCGGCGCGTCGCTGCGGACGAGGTGCCGACGGCTTGCGAACAGGCCAATCCACTCGGCGGCTACCTCAACGGCTGCCGCATCGGTTTCGACCTCGGTGCAAGTGACCGCAAAGCCGCCGCCGTCATTGACGGCGAGACGGTGTTCAGCGAAGAAACCGTGTGGGACCCGCGTGCCCACGATGACCCGGAATGGCACCTGGCCGAGATCAACGATTCACTGGAAAAAGCGGCAGCGCATTTGCCCCGCGTTGATGCTATCGGCGGCAGTGCTGCCGGCGTCTACGTGAACAATCGCGTCAAAATCGGGTCGCTGTTCCGCGGGATCCCGACGGATCGTTTCGAGACGGGGATTAAACCGATCTTCGAGATCCTTCGCAAGAAGTGGAATAATGTACCGTTCGAGGTTGTCAACGACGGTGAAGTCACGGCATTGGCCGGCGCCATGAGCATCGGCAGCAAAGGTGTCCTCGGCATCGCCCTCGGATCGAGCGAGGCGGGCGGCTATGTGAACATGGACGGGAACATCACGACATGGCTCAATGAATTGGCCTTCGCGCCCGTTGACTACAATCCGCTGGCAGCCGTCGACGAATGGTCCCGCGATTACGGCTGCGGGGTACTCTACTTCTCCCAGCAATGTGTCGGCCGGCTACTCGACGCGGCCGATATCGTTCTCGAAGCGGACATGCCGCTGCCGGACAAGTTGAAAGAAGTTCAACGCCTGATGGCAGCGGATGACGATCGCGCGAAAAAGATCTACCAGACCATCGGTACCTATCTAGGCTACACGGCCGCGCATTATTCAGAATTTTACGAGTTTCGCCATCTACTGGTTCTTGGCCGCGTTACAACGGGTGCCGGCGGCCATGTCATGCTCAATCAGGCGCGCGAGGTACTGCGATCGGAATTCGCAGGCCTGGCCGACAAGATCTCGTTCCATATGCCGGATGAACAAGGAAAGCGACATGGCCAGTCAATAGCCGCCGCGAGCCTCCCGGAAATCTGAAGGAGTAGCGGAGAATGGCATGATGGTTAATGGCTGATGGCCGGTCAAGACCTAATGCTCATTAGTGCTTGATCGAAAACCCCCATTTTCTCGACTTGGCGCCCCCATGACCACTGGTCGTTGGATGCAACGTTCAGTCACGGTCCGTCAGCTGACGGATCGTGTAATCCGAACGAGCTGGTTTTCGGGAAGACACTGTCCAGTCCTGACGAAAAGTTGGCAGTTTCTATGTCGTCCTCGTCCTTCATCCTCGTCCTCGATCGCGACGCGGTTTCGAGGACGAGGACGAACACGACAATCCCCAATCCGAAATCCCGAATCACAGCCATCCCATAACCCATCGAAATCGTGAAATTTTCAGCATTTGCCAAGCGTCGGGCGTGCATCACTCGCGGACCCCAGCTTTCATTTTTTGTGCCGATTCGCGGGAACTCCGCTGGCTGGGATCCACCGCCGAAGGATAAGAGTGAAAGATTAGGGTCACAAACACCGCGCCAAATCTCCGGCCCTAATCTTTCACCTTAATCTCGACGGTCTTCCCTTCTACAGAACGCGAGCCCATGGGACGGCTGTGATTCCGAATCCCAAATCCATTAGCCATTTCCCTCAACTATTTCCCTTTAACTATCAGCCCTTCTCCTATGAACCCTTATCAGAAATTCGTACACAACCTCGCAGCATCGATGGACGACGGCAAGTCATGGCCGTTGGGCGGATTCGAGCCGGCGCCAAGGCCGGAGATCCCGGATAACGCACCGACCGCGCTAATTTTCTCACCTCATCCCGACGATGAATGCATTATCGGCGCCTTGCCGCTGCGGCTGCTGCGGCAGGCACGAATGAATGTCATCAATGTTGCCGTCACCCACGGGAGCACTAAGGAACGCCGGCAACCGCGCCTGGAGGAATTGCGGGGGGCTTGCGATTACCTCGGGTTCGGCCTTATCCAGACACGGAAAAACGGCCTGCAGAAGATCAACGCCAAGACTCGAGACGACGATCCGGTACTGTGGGCGGACGCGGTCGACTGTGTTGCCGGGATTTTACGGGCCGAGAAGCCGCAACTCGTTCTCATCCCCCATGAATCCGATTGGAACACGAGCCATATCGGCACGCACCTGCTTCTGGTCGATACCATGAAGTCCCTGGGCAACGAGGCGGAATGGAATGTTGTAGAAACCGAGTACTGGGCGCCGATGCCGTTTCCGAACCTGGTGGTGGAATCGACGGAACAGGACGTCACCGACCTGGTCACGGCACTGAGTTTTCACGCCGGCGAAGTGCGCCGAAACCCGTATCATCTGAGTTTAGCATCATGGATGATCGACAATGTGCGTCGTGGCGGTGAACTGGTTGGCAGCCAGGGCGCCGCCGTGCCTGATTTCCGGTTCGCGACGCTGTACCGTCTGCGCCGCTGGCGGCGCGGAACGTGGGCGGATCGCCTCGATGCGGGCCGTTTCATCGGCGCCTCGGACGCGGTGTCGAAGGTATTTAAATAGTGGCTGACCGAAACCCAGAGATTTCCCAATTCGCGCCGGGCAGCGCGCCGAATGGTTTTCGGTCAGCCACTAAATAGACGACGGACATGCGACACGGCTTATTTGTTCAGTTGCTGAGATCTACCGGTCCCCTCCAAAATGAACCGCGCACCCAGCCACTCGGCAAGTTTCGTTCTGTCCTGCTTGTGTCTCATTACATTGGCCGTATTTCTGCAGGTTCACCGCTTCGAGTTTATTAATTTCGCCGACGGCGATTATGTCACGGGAAACCGCGTCGTTCAGCGAGGCATTTCGAAGGACGGTATCGTTTGGGCCTTTCGCTCGACGCAGTTTTCCAACTGGCACCCGCTGACGTGGCTTTCGCACATGCTCGACTGCCAGCTGTTCTCGTTGAATGCCGGCTGCCATCATCTGACCAGCGTCCTGCTGCATCTGGTCAATACCGGGTTGCTTTTTACCTTCTTTTTTTGTAACGACCGCAGCACTGTGGCGCAGCGCGTTCGTCGCCGCGGTGTTCGCACTTCATCCCCTGCACGTCGAGTCGGTCGCCTGGATCGCCGAGCGCAAGGACGTCCTCAGCACATCGTTCTGGATGCTGACGATGCTCGCCTACTACGGGTATGTACGCAATCTGAACGCCTGCCGACGCAGGCGCGCCGTGCTCTGCTACACAGCCGTCATTGCCGGGCTGACACTCGGATTGCTGGCCAAACCGATGCTGGTGACGTTGCCATTTGTACTGCTGCTGCTGGACTTCTGGCCGCTCGGCCGATTTCGAAAACGTAGGCCGACGGCCAGGCGACCCGACCAATGTCGACAATAAAAACCCGGGATCGACACGGCACAGTGACGCGCAGATTCTGATCGAGAAGGTGCCATTTTTTCTGGTGATTGCGGTCTCCTCCGCAATCACATACACCATGCAGCAGAAAGGCGGTGCGGTGAAATCGTTCGAGATGTTCTCGCTGCAGGATCGATTCGGCAACGCCTGCATCGCCTATTTCGCGTATCTCGGCAAGATGATCAGGCCGTCGGGTCTGGCTGTCTATTATCCGCATCCGGGGTCGGTCGGCTCGCGCTCGGCAGTGTTGGCACTTGTCGCACTTATTGCGATTTCTGGCCTCAGTGTTTGTATGTGGCGACGGCGGGCGTATTTTCCGGTCGGTTGGTTTTGGTATCTGGGTACGCTTATACCGGGCATCGCGATCATCGCCGCGTGGGGCATCCCGGACCTGTTACGACCGTCCACGGCACGTGCCCGTGAGGCACTGGCGTTTGCGGCCGGGTGCACAGCCGCGGCAATGTGCATCGCGACCGTTCAAGCAGTTGTGTCACTGACGTGACAGCGCTTCGCTTTTCGCACATGCGGTCGCGCATACGAAAAACAACGATCTGGCGTACAACAGCCTGGGCGTTGCGCTTGCGGACCAGAACCGTATCGAAGGAGGCCATTCAAAATTACGAACGCACCCTGACCATCAATCTAAAAACACTGGAAAGCATTGAATAATCTGGCGGAGGCTCACGCACAACAGGGCGATCCGGAAATGGCCGCTAGGCGATGTCGGTAGGCCTTGGCGCTCAATCCCGGATACATGAAGGCCCCGTTATAATCTCCGCGTCGCACTGACCGCTCAAGGCGCCTACGACAAAGCCATCGCCGAATTTCAGGTGGCGCTGCAACTCAATCCGCAGTCGGCCGAAACCCACAACTACTGGGGTATCGCCCTGGCCTACAAAGGCGAACTCGAGGCAGCGACAGCCCGGTTTCATGCCGCGTTGCGGCTGCGGCTCGGCTTCGTACATGCCATGAATAATCTGGGTTCGGCCCTCGCGCAGCAAGGACAGTTCGACGCCGCCATCGCGCTTTTCTGCCGAAGTTCTGCGTGTCGATCCCGACAACGACCGCGCCCGGCAAAACCGGGGACCTGGCGACTGAAGACGGCAAACTCCTGTAGCCAAAGGACGAGCCCTGATTGATTATGAGCAGGAATAAGCGACAATTGACTTCAGCGACCGGCCGGAGCCGCCTCATAGGGGGCCTTCTGACGTTGTTCCTGGCGGCCTGTACGGCTGCTCCGGCGCCGCCGGCCGCTGCAATCGCAAGCCAGCGCGCCGTGAACTTCCTCTATTATGCCGAGAAAACGGGCGATGTCGATGCGACACAGCGGCTTGCACGGCTGTATGCGGCGCGTTCGACAACCGCCGGCGAACGTGAGTTTTTCTCGACGCTCGAGAGCCGACTCGCAACCGGGGACTGGGAGTCGATTATTCGTTCCGCAGAAGACGGCGTCGCGGACTTGGGATTCACCTTTACCCTGCAGACACGAAACGACCCGATTGTCGAGTTGATCAAGGACGTCATCGTTGGACTGGATCCCAAAACCCTCCCAGCACGGAAAAAATTGAGCAGCAGCCTGGCTGAGATACTCCCCACCATCCCAATTTTCCGGAAACTTGCCGATCGATTTGCGAAGGCTGCCGAGGAGGAACGCATCCGGGGTAATCTGGAGCGCCAGGGAAAGAACCTGATAGCAGCGGCAGATGAAGCGCGGTTGGAATTAGAGAAGGACAGCCTGGCTAAGAATTTTTATGAAGAGCGCAAGCAGTATCTGCGAACCCCGGGAGAACAATCAGAGTTGGAGACAAGGCGGGAACGCGTTCGTAAGGATCGCGCCCAGGGGATGAAGTGGTTGAATGAATCCTATGCCTACGAACCGCTGGGCACTCGGTTGAAAAAGATTGTGGCGGAAGTTAAACAGCGCATCACCCGGAGAGAGATCAAGGGCGCAAACTAAGGACGCGCGTAAAAATAATTCTACATTTTCGCTCGCCCCTTTGATCCTACCGTACGGTAGGACGCGCTCGCGAGATCCGCGACGTACCTCGGTACGACCGTGGCCTCGCTCGGTAGCATCGGCAATCCGTCAGTTGACGGACTAACGCCAAACGGACGATCCTGCATGCGGGACGAAATTATTTTCGCGCATCCCTATATGAAACGGAATCTATTCATACTGCTATGCCTGGCAGCCCTTGCATCTGTCATGGCCGGGTGCGGTTTTTTCAAGGACCGGGTCAAGGAAGTGAAGACGTACCGGTTTTCGGATGACGGAGTCTCCCTGGAAACTGCGTATGGACGCATGCTCGACAATATGATCTGGGAAAAATACCGAATCAGGGGCGACTGGTTCGTTCGCGTTACCGGGATCGTCAAGGGCACGGAAGCGCAATTGGAAGTCTATTACAATTACACGCAACGACCGCCGAACGTGGTGATTTACAAACTGGACGATGAGCAACGGGAAGCAAAGACGTTCGCCGCTTTTCTCTCCACGTACTTCGTCAGACAAGCTGTTCGAGCATCGCGTACGGATAGATAGACGTGTGGCCGTCGCTCCACTCGACGTTGACGGCATAGTTGCCCATGCTACGGATTGTCTCGGGCCGGATATCGTCACTGACATCCTCGTCCTTCAATGTCCGCGCGCCCGTCATTTCGTTGATGCAGTTTGCGCACCGGCAGTTGCGGCGCAGGACGGCGGGCGCAATGAATGCGGACGCGCCATCGCCCGTGGTGAAGAGGATCCCCTGGTCCGGTTCGAAGGCAACCTCCGGTTTTGACTCACCGCCGAAAACAATCTTGCTGATCTCGCGCACCGTAGCCGCGGCGACTTCGCGATAGATCGACGTCACGACACTCTCCGGTTCCGCCAGGACAACCGGTTGCCCGGAATCGCTCAACCGCGATACATCCGCATCGAGGGGAATGGCGAAGGAATTCGCTATGCCAAATTGATTCACAAGTTGCTTCATGGCGCCGGCACCGAACAGCTCATGGCGCGTGCCGCACTGGGCGCATTCGAAATAGCTCATGTTCTCGATCACGGCGACGGTCGGAATGTTCACTTTGTCAAACATCTCGATGCCTTTGACGACGTCGACAAAGCTGATCTGCTGGGGCGTCGTCACCATAATCGCGGCGGTCATCGACACCAGTTGGGAGATGGTGAGTTGTATGTCGCCGGTGCCGGGGGGCATATCAATCACCAGGTAGTCGAGTTCGCCCCATCCGGTGCCGGTCAGCAATTGATTAATGACCTGAGTGACCATTGGCCCGCGCATGATGGCCGGACCGCCGCCGGTGTTGGCACTGGCATAGCCGAACGACATCAGTTTGACGCCGTTGGTTTCCACCGGCATTATCTGATTTTCATGTTGGTACAGGCCTTCAAAATCGGCGCCCACCATGGTCGGCAGACTGGGGCCGTAAATGTCTGCGTCGAATATGCCGACGGCCGCGTCCATCCCGGCCAGCGTGAAGGCAAGGTTGACGGCGACCGTGGACTTGCCTACACCGCCTTTGCAGCTGGCCACACCAATGATGTGCTTCACTTTCGCCAGCCCGCCGCCCGCCTGCGCCACTCCCGGTCGACCCGCTGCAGCCGTCATGTTGACTGCCACGCTGCTGACCCATGACAGCTTAGCCAAAGCCTCCGAGCACGAAGTGCGGAACTCCTCCTTCACCGGGCACGCCGGGGTCGTCAATTCCAGATTAAAACGTACGTCGCCCGCTTCGCTGATTTCCAGATCCTTGACAAACCCAAGGGTGACAATGTCTTTGCCGAGGTCCGGGTCAATGATCGTCTTGAGCTGCTCAAGAATTTCCTGTTCGCGTGACATGGGATGATTTATTATTTTGGATGAGCCAATTGGCGGATTGTCAACCGCCACTGTACTTGTTTAGCGTCCGGCATTGGTGCCCCAACGTACGTTGGGGGCACTAAACAAGTACCCGCCACCGTTCGTCGCAGTTCACAACCATCGACACATTAGAACCAGGTGGACCGTATATCAAGGACAACCGTGTTCCGATGACCGACTGGGCTGAAAATCTCCTTGACTGGTTTGACCGGGACCAGCGATCGATGCCTTGGCGCAGCATGCCGATCCCGTATTACGTGTGGGTCAGCGAGATCATGCTGCAGCAGACCAAAGTCGATACCGTAATCCCCTTTTTCCGGCGGTTTATCAAGCAGTTCCCATCGATTAAAGCGCTCGCGGCGGCGGAACTGCAGCAGGTGCTGAAGGCCTGGGAAGGGTTGGGATACTATTCACGCGCCCGCAATCTTCACGCGGCGGCACGGCTGCTCGTGTCGGATCATGGCGGTGAACTACCGCGCACGTTCGATGAATTGAAGCAGTTTCCGGGGCTGGGCCCTTACACTGCGGCGGCCGTCGCCAGCATCGCTTTCGGAGAGGCGATACCAGCTGTGGACGGCAACACACTTCGAGTGTTTGCGCGGTTCCGGGGCATTGAAGACCCGATCAATCGCGGATCGGTGAAAGCCCGTATCTTTCGGGAATTGCAACCGCTTGTCGAACGGCACGATCCATCGCGGTTCAATCAGGCTTTTATGGAATTGGGCGCGCTGGTGTGCCGGCCGCAGCGACCGCGATGCCTGCTGTGTCCGCTGCACACCGATTGTCGGGCGCTGGCCGCTGGACGAACCTCGGACCTGCCGCAGAGAATCCAAAAGCCACCGGTACCGCAATTCAATGTCGCCGTAGGGCTGATTTGGCGAAAGGACGCGGTGTTGATCGCCCGCCGCCCGCCGGATAAGATGCTTGGCGGGCTGTGGGAATTTCCGGGCGGCAAGTGTATCGACGGCGAATCCCCGGACGCCGCTGTCGTCCGCAAGGTAGCGGAGGAGACGGGGCTGAATATTGAGCCCGTGCTGCCGTACTGCTCGATGAAACATAGCTACACCCATTTCAAGATCACCCTCACAGCATTCAAATGCCGGCGGCTGAGCGGCCGGGCGCAGGCACGATCCAGCGACGAGATACGCTGGGTGCGGCTTGACGATATTTCCAACTATCCGTTCGCCCGTACCGGGGCAAAGATCATCGAAACGGTCAGAGCGGCGGAGGCGAAAAGGTGAAAGAATTGAGCAACGACGAGTTTTCCGAAGTTGAGTGCGGGGCCGCCCCGCCGTGGCGCCGAGCGCCGTCGACCATTCGAAAAAATCGGGTGGAAAATTCGAAATGTCCGTCACATTCGTTGGCTGAAGATATAGTAGACGCGGCCGGCGGAAAGAACGATGAATAACAGGGAGATGGCGGCGAGAAAAACGATGTTGTGGATCCACAGGTTCGGGGGCATATCACTGAAAAGAGTGTCCGAGGTTATGCGCAGGGCGGCGACAATGGGGTTCATCATCAGAAGCAAGCGGCGCATTCCTTCGCTGAAGGCATCAGGCAACTCCCCCGCCAGCGTTACAATACAGATGAAACCGGCAAAGCAATAGCTGATTGCGGTGGCGTGGCTGGTCTTCTTGGAAAACGCCGAGGCACAGAGACCGGCGGTGATAAACGCCAGCGTCGTGAGCAACATAACCGCGCACCAGGCACCGATACGCCAGTAATTCTCCCGGACCTCCAGATAGGCGAGTGAAACGAGGACCGGCACGCTGCTGATGAGAAAGATCGAAACGTAGAGAAACGCTGCCTCCATTTTTCCCAGAACCACACGCACCGCCGAAAGCGGGGTCATCCGTAACATGAGAAAGGTCCGGCTGGAGATCTCATCGGTGATCGAGCCGCTGCTGATCGCCGGCGCCAGCAGCGCGACGATGCCGATTTGAAACAGTATCGCCACCCATCGCACGGTGTCCGGCCGCAGGACATCAGCGTACTGGACACAGACGAGGATCAAAATCGTGAAGCTGAGAATGACGCAGGCGGCAAGACTCCAGATGATGAATGACGGTTTTCCAAAGATCTTGCTGCGCAGTTCTGCGATGAAAATCGGATTCGTCCACAGCTTGATCGGTTTCTTACGTTTCAGCGGGTCGATGAGATAGAACGGCCAGGTCAACTTGCGCTTCGCCACCTCTTTGAAGCCGGAAAACTGATCTTCGTATTTGCTGCCATCGGTCAGCGCCAGCTTTCTCATTTTACCGATCATCCAGGCGATGAAGATGTCGATCACCACAAACAGACCCAGTGAGCGAAGGATCGGCGGGCCTCCCCTACCCGACAGCCGCGGCGCTTGCGCCAACTGCGCCGCGTCCATGCCCTGCTGGGCGATCATGATGTACACGACATACCCCTGAATGATGACAAAGGGAATCAGGAATACCGTCAGGCCAATGGCAAGCCAGCGATAGATAGTGCCCGGCTTCGGTGCCACAAGGACGTACTTGCAGAAAATGACAAGGAACAAAGTCGCCAGGATCGCCATACCGCACAAGTGAAAATAGAAGTTGAACAGAACGTGATCCGACAGCATGGACAGTTGTGTCAGTGCGTAACGCTTGGGGAAAACCAGCGAGTAGATCGCATCAAAAGGGCTGAGACTGCGAATGAACTGCCACAGCCATCTCAAGGCGTAAACACGGCCGAGAAGCGAATAGGGCAGATACGTACCGCCGGCCAACACCGCGACACCAACATAACTGAGGATGAGGGCGGTAAAGGTACGCCGGCACAGAGCACTGAAAGCAAGCCCCATCATTCCATACGTCAGCGCCGACATGGCGATAACGCCGTAGGCCCGCAGCAACAAACCCGGACCGATACCGCCGCTCAAGGAACATAAGGCAGCCACGGGCATGGCCAAGACGATCACGACCAGGATCATCGTGATGCCCGCGAACAGCTTGCCGCGCAACATCTCTCCCGACGAAAGCAGCGACGTGAAGAGCAGATCAAAGGAGTTATTCTCGCGTTCCGTGGTGATCGTCGGACTTGTCAATGCGGGCACCAGCAGTATGACCAACGCCAGATTGCTCATCAGAAAAATGGAGAAGATCTCCATACTGCTGTCGGAGGCGAGCGTGAAGACTCCGGTGGATGGCCATAAGAACAGCAGGATCGAGCCGAGAATAATGATGAAACCGAGCACCAGGCAAACGATTTTTGGATCGCGTGCCGCCGACTGGATCTCACGGTAGAATATGGGGTTGGGATTCTGCATACAAACGTCGTAATTCGGTACTATGGATGCTACGCAAAACTGGACATCTCGATGAAGTCACGGCTTTGGACGATTATTTCATCATCGATGGGCATGTGACCCCGGTCAGTGTAGTGGACGAATTCATGCGTGGCGCCCGCTGCGTATAGAGCGGCGACCATATCTAGGGCCTGTTGGATCGGGATCGAGTTGTCGTCATCGGAATGGAGAAGGAGTTGTGGTCGATTGTCCGGTGCCACGTGCCGAATTGGTGATGCGTATTCTCGGGCGGTGTCCCACGGTTCGCCGTTCGGCAGCCAACCTGATCCCCAGTCGAGGCTTCGTAGATCGTAAGTTCCTGATACGCTAATCGATGCGGTGAATGTGTGTGGTTGATCTTCCCAGCCTCCGGTTCGCTCCCAGCGTCCGTCGCCGAGCGTCGCGGCGAGGGAGACAAGGTGGCCGCCGGCAGACATGCCAATAAGGAAGAACCGGTCCAGATCGAGGCAGTACTCTTCTGCGTGGGCGTGTACCCAGCGGATGGCGCAGAGCATGTCTTGATAGCAAGCAGGTGCGGGAGTGCAGGTCACTAGCCGGTAATCGATGCTCATTGCGAAGAACCCAAATTCCGCCCATTTACGGACATTGATGGCGGTCGTGTCGTGACGGTTCCCCCTAATCCACCGACCGCCGTGGACGGAGAGGATTATTGGAAACGGCCCGTCTTTGTCCGGTACGGCGATGTCAGCGAGGAGTCCCGCCCCAAGTGCTTGTCCGTAGACGAGATTTTCTCTATACACTGTGTG
>CAUZRT010000022.1:0-18472 GCA_963582235.1 Lentisphaeria bacterium | reverse complement strand
CAGAAGGTAACTGTCGTTCATGACGTCGATCTACCGGGCGCTGAATCCTATTGGATGTCACGGTTTCCTATGTAATTGAGCGAATCTTGTTTTTAATCCGTACCCCAACGGAGTGGCTGTCATGCAGGACTTCGAAAGCAAAGTTGTCATGGTAACCGGGGCGTCCCGCGGCATCGGCGCTGCGACAGCGGCAGCGTTCGCCCTCCAGGGTGCGGCTGTATACGCGAATTTCCCCGACGCCGATGCCGAGCACCATCGCGATGCCGTCGATCAATGGCGTCGCGGTGCCGGCATTGATGGAGACCGTGTTTTCCCGATTGCTGCCGATGTCAGTGACTCGACGCGGGTCGATGCCATGTATGCGGCCATAGCGGAACGGTTCGACGGCATCGATGTTCTTGTCAACAACGCCGGAATCAATCGCGACCGGACCGTGGCTAAGATGACCAACGCCGAGTGGCGCCAGGTGCTCGCCGTTAACCTGGACGGTATGTTTTACAACTGCCGCGCCGCCCTGCCGCTGTTGCGCGATAACGGTCGGATCATAAATGTATCGTCAATGGTTGCGCACACTGGGAACTTCGGTGTCGCCAACTACGCTGCCAGCAAGGCGGGCGTCCTGGGTCTGACGCGGACGTTGGCATTGGAGCTTGCCGCTCGAAACATCACCGTCAATGCTGTCTGTCCCGGTCTGATTGATACCCCCATGAGCGCCGGCATTCCGGAGCATGCTCTGAATAAGATGATGGAGTCGATACCGCTGAAACGAAAGGGTACCGTGCCGGAGGTGACCGCCTGCATTCTTTTTCTGGCGTCCGGGCATGCCGGCTACATCACTGGCCAGGACATCGGCGTCAATGGTGGGCTGTACATGGGATGAGCGGAATTCTCGAGCCCGCGGATCACGCGGATTGTTCATTCGGTTTTAAAAATTATCCGCGTGCTCCGCGGGCAATTTCCCCAATTTTTCAACCACAGGCCGATCCCGTGAGAGACGTTGTCCCGTCCCAACGGGACTCACGTCCGCCGCTGGCGGAAACCGACGTAGCTACCAGTTCTTCGCCTTCCGTGGATTCGACTGGCTGCGCCTGAGCGAAGTCGGTCCCCAATCCCCATGCTCCATTCCCATCACCTGACAATCCACGAAAACCTGCGGCATCATGCTACCGTGCGACCGGACAGCCCGGCGATGACGTGTGAGGACCTCACATATTCGTTCGCGCAGCTGTACGACATGGCCGGCTGCATCGCCGGTAGCCTGGCGGCGAACGGGATAGGGCAGGGGGATCACGTCGGGATCTATCTGCGAAACCATTGGTCCTACATCCCGATCTATTATGCCTTGTCCATGGCCGGGGCGGTTGCGGTGCCCTTGAACTACATGCTGCGGAGTGCGCAGCTTGGGCAATTGCTGCAGTTGACAGACTGCCGGTTTCTGTTCACCGAGCTGCCGCTGTATGACGAAGTCAAGGCGCTGGGACCGGAGATGCAAGCGCTGCCGCTGTGCTTTGTCGATGACGGTCCCGAGGATGCGTATCGACTCAGTGACTGGCTGGCGGCTAAAGGCCAGGCGCCGCCGGTTTCGGCTGTCGATATCGAAGACACAATGATGATACTTTTTTCCTCCGGCACCACCGACCTGCCCAAGGGGATCATCCTTTCCCACCTCAACCGCGTCCTTTACTTCTTCGAGCTGGGGATGGAATACGGCATCCGCTACAACGATGTCAACCTGTGCACCACGCCGCTGTATCACAACGCCGCCATTTTCTTCGCCTTCAACAATCTCTACTTCGGCGCGCACACGGTCGTTCACCGCAAGTTTGACGTCACCCGGAGTTTCATGGACATCGAGCGCTACGGCGTCACCAACGCCCTCTTCGTTCCGACCCAGTTGCACCAGCTCATACAGGGCGACGAGCGCGAGCGCTACGATCTCGGTTCGTTGCGGGTCATTGTCTCAGCCGCCGCGCCGCTGGCGACGGCGACGAAAGAGCGAATCCTGGACTGTTTTCCGGGCGTCGAGCTGCACGAACTCTACGGTCTGTCGGAGACCGGACTGATCACCAACCTCAGACCGGAGGATCAATTGCGAAAAGTGCGATGTGCGGGTCAGGCTTTTCTCAACATGGAGTTTCGCATCGTCGATGGAAACGACGCAGATTTACCGGTCGGTGAAGTCGGCGAGATCATCGCGCGTGGGCCGACGCTATTCCATGGCTATTACGGCAACGAGGCGGCCACCCAAGCAGCCTGGCGAGACGGCTGGATGCATACCGGCGACCTCGGCCGTATCGATGACGAGGGCTTTCTCTACATCGTTGATCGGCTCAAGGACATGATCCTCTCCGGTGGCGTCAACATTTATCCCAAGGATATCGAAGACGCGATCTACACGCTGGACGCTGTCAAGGACGTAGCGGTCATTGGCGTGCCCGATGACAAATGGGGCGAGTCGGTTCACGCCATTGTCGTCTGTCGCGATGTCGAAAATCTGAGCGCGGAGGACGTCATTGCGGTGGTTCAGGACCGGCTGGCGTCCTACCAGGTTCCGCGGTCAGTGGAGTTTCGGGATGAACTGCCGCGCAATCCCTCGGGCAAAATGTTGAAACGGGTACTGCGCCAAGAGTTCTGGGGCGACCGTGAGAGCCGCGTGTGAGGTATTCGAATTCGGCTCATTTCGGTTCGCCGCTCCAGAAAGGAGAAGATTTCGATATATGAAAAGCTAAAGAATTCGACAAGAAATTCGATGCGGGAGAAGATATCACGAACTACCTTTACCTCTCCAAAGTACGCCTTCCTGAATAGGCACAGAAGCGGGTCAACGTCGACTTCCCTCTGTGTGGATGATACACTCTCGCTGGATAGGGAGGCCAGGCGCCTTAGTGTGCCTCGTCAGTCGCTGATCAAGATGTTGATCGCTCAACACCTTGAAAAGGCACACAGCTGAAATGGTGCGCTATGGAGGATGTCCCCAGCATTGACGACCCGAGTTTGGTTTGTCAAGATGCCCCCAAGGATGTGCTATGGCGGCGCCATGAACGAGCCAGTCAATGCATCTGGATCCCCCAGTGCTGGATCCCCATGCGCTCAGAGGCGGTGGTGTCCAAGGCCAATTACGACTTATTATCCGACGCGGTCGTTCGGCCGACATCCTCCCAGGAATTGACCGACGCTGTGGATCAGGGTATTGAGGTTGTCCTGGCCAATCTCATTATTATGTGACGACGGCCAACCCGGGGTCGGTAGCCAGGCTGCCTGTGAAGCCCATATTTTCAGCCTCATCCCGTGAGCCTCTTTCACCGCTGGCGCACCGCTGGCCGAGGTAAGAGTTCATCGAACTGCGTCGGAGCTGATGGCCGCCTGTCGAGCTTGCCTCCGTGGGGTAGGATTGGTTCCGCTTGCCGATTAGAGCTGTTTTCTTTTGTTTTTACCGGCGGTAGGCTGCCGGACCTTCACTCCTGTGAAACACAGAGGTTTGTCCGTGTCCAGGCGGGCTGTGCGGGATGGTCAATTCCGCCGCCGTCAGTGGACTGGGGTTGTGGCCGGCGCTCGCTTGTCGTGTTCAGGATTCTCAGCTCCGCCGATCGTTCGGTCCGCGCCACACTTCGGCTTTGGAATCAAACTGCCAGCCGTCACCTTCGAGCCGCAGTTCGGCTCGTTCCGAATTGGTCATGATTGCCAGGGTTTCGTCCCAAGGTTTGATGCCGCTCGTGGCGTCGGGCGCCTGTACGTTGAGCGCGCCCACCATGTTGGCGACGGCACCGGCCTGTTCGATATCCAAGCCGCGTAACACGGCTGCGAAGAAGCCGGCAATAGTCGTGTCGCCCGCACCGGCGGCGCTTGCGAATGATTCGATTTCATAGACCGGGAACCAAAGCTCGCGGTTGCACCAATCCTCGATATTGTCCGGCCGGCCCGGCCCCATCAATGCTATCCGATCAGCGTTCGCCGTCCGCACGTATAAGCCGCGCGTTCCTAGTTTGACGCCGCCGATGGCGACGCCGGCATCGATCAGTCGCTGCCCTACGTCGCTCACCTGATCGGCGCCCAGATTGTCGCCTTGCCCGAAGTTGTCGCGGTCGATCATGTACAGCAGTTCGTCGGCGCTCGGCAGGAAGATGTCGGTCAAGGGCAACACACGATCCAGTATCCCCTCCCAGTTCAGCTGCCCACTCGGGCCGTGCGGATCCGGCATGACCATGTCCATGGATGTGGTGACGCCCAGATCCTTGACGTGGCGGAACATCTTTTCGAGGCTCTCGCCATCGTTCGCGATCGTGGCCCGCATCAACGGGGGATAGCCGAAATGAAAGAGCGCGGCATCCCGGAGCTTGTCATATGCAACATCCTCCGCACTGAATGTCTCATTGGCGCCTGGACAATGGAGAAAACTGCGGTCGCTGCCGGGAACGTTGACCACCACCGTGTACGATGTGGTTTCCCCCGGCACGATGGTCATGCCGTCCACCAGCGTCTCCCCATACCGCCGGAAAATATCCAGGACGCAGTGACCGAAGTGATCATTGCCGATCTTGCCCATCAGCACTGTTGGCAGTCCCAGAATGTGGCAGGCGACGCCAGTGTTCGAAATGGCGCCGCCGGTGGCGGTCACGGCCGGCCCGATCTCGATAAGATGTCCGGGCGTCAAAGCAAAATCACGATGTATCTCCGGAATAATGTCCAGGCACACATGCCCCGCCATTACCACCGTCTTATTCATTCGTGACTCCTTTCTCCAGTTCCGTCCGCAGTTGCCAGTATCGCGGGTCTTTGGGATTCAGTCTCCTCGCCGTGTCGGCCGCCTCGCGTGCGTTGTCGGTGTCACCCATGTTCTTTAAGACAACCGCCAAGGAATAGTGGCTTCTGTCGCCCGGATCGAGTTTCACGGCCTTGTGCGCGGCAGCCAACGCGACTTTGTGTGCGTCGCCGTCGGCGCCCCAGTGGCTCATCAGAACGTCGACAATGGCGCGGTGCGGTCGGGGATCGACCGGCAGTTTCCGCACGTACGTTTCATACGCGTTGATGATCGCCTCCCGGTCGTTCACCGCGCCGTTGCAGCGAACCAGCCAGACGAATGCAAAGACCGCTTTGTCGCTCTTCGGGAAGTCGGCAACCACGCGCTGCAGCACCGGAATTGCCCGATCGGTCCGTTTGTTCTTGGTGTGTAAATGCAGTCCTTTCATGAACAGCGCATCGTCAACGATTTCCGAATGGTTGTGCGGATCGAATTCAATCGCCTGATCCAGGTAAATATAAGCGGTGGCGTACAAACGGCGATCGATGTACTTCTCGGCGAGCTGGAAGTTGAGCAGCGGATCCAGCGGATTCTTCTGCAGTCGCGAAATGCAATCGGACATCGTGTTTCGGCCTGCTATATAATCGCGAAGCCGCGTCACATATTTGTCCACATCCACGTAGCCGACGATGCGGTCGATCTCCTCGATGTCGCTGTTCAGCAGTATTGTGGTCGGGTACGTCCAAACGCCGTACTCACGGGAAAGCGACGCGCCTTCGTCGGAATTGATATGTATCTTGATGGCGACCAAGTCGCGCAATTCGTCGACCACCGTCGCTTCGGCCAGAACCTCCGTTTCCAATCGTTTACAATAGCCGCAGTCCTTCTCACCGAACAGCACATACAGAATCCGGTTTTCCGCCTGCGTCTTAGCCACTGCATTCTGAAAGTCAAGTTTCTCCCATTCGAAACCGCAAACGACGGCCGCCGATGCGAACAGCAGGACCGCGCTGGTGAACGCCGGTCGGATTGTCGAGGGATGGCGTTTCACGAGTGTCTTTATCACCCTTTACGTGGTGTTTATGTTCAATAGGATCGGAATTTCCCGCCACTGGCGGACCACCCCGCCACCGCGGGGCTAGCAATATCCTCGTCTGTAACCTATTCGTTGTCGTCCTTCGTCCGCGATTCCCAAACGATTTCGAGGACGAAGGACGAGAAGGAGAACCGCAAGACAACCTGCTGGCGCCCGAAACCTGAAGGCGGCGGCGGACTGCCACCACGGACGACTAAGGCTCGGATAAAAATAACTTCACATTTTTCGTCGTCCGTTTGGCGTTATATTTTGCCGATGCGGTCGAACGAGACCACAGTCGTACCGAGGGTACGTCGCGGATCTCGCGAGCGAGCATCGTCGGAAGATGACGTCAAAGTGGCGAGCGAAAATGTGAAATTATTTTTACCCGAGCGCTAACCTGCATTATCCGCAAATTTTCTGCTGCGAGTACGCAACGCACGTAATCTCAACGTATCTTTCGCCACGGCGAACCAGCCGAGGCTGGCGATACACCTGCGTCCGTCGCCCATCGCGAAAACCTTGATCTTACGCACGCTGCGCGCTCTCGCGACGAAAATTTATGGATATTGCAGGCTAAGGCCCGACGATTCCTTCGGTGTCGCCGTCGGTAAATAATGAATCGTACGATGACAACGGATTGTCAAGGAAGACAAGCCGATCGGCCAGGTCGTTCAAGGCAATACGGGCAGTCTGGAATGATTCGGAGAGCGTCTGAAAAATGGAGACCACGTCGTATTTCTGTGCCAGCTGATGACTGCTGGCGACTCGGTAATTGATGCTGCCGACTTCCTCAAAAAACTCGATCTTCGGCGCCCCTTTGAAGCGGTTTCGGTGACGAAGATGCCAGGGGAACACGCCAGACCAGAAAAGTAAATAGTTGCCCACGTGTACCTGGATTCCAAAACGTGTCGAATCATCCGCCTGCTGCATCTCCGTCAGCATGTCCGTGACGTAGTCCATTGGGCGTTTATCCGACGCCCTGGTCCGTCGCACGCGGTCCATTCTCGAGAAAACCGCGAGGAGCTCGGCAACGTAATCGGCGACACCGTGATCGTCGATCCCGTTCTCGCGAAGCACGTGTCGCACGAGGGCGTAGAAATAGAGACGGCTCGAAATATTCAAGTTGCCGGGCAGCTCGAGAATCGCACGAAACAGCCGCTCATCATCGAGAATGCCGTCCATGGACTCTTCGTCCGTCATGAGACCAAGCATGGCCTCCTCACTATCGATTCCCAAGACTTTCATTATGAAGTCAAGGTCCTCGCTGGTGAACTGAATCCTGCATTTTGGTAGTATCAGACTCATATGGCTTTGGTATCCTCCGGCTTCGTGATCCTTTATCCTTTACCAACAGCCATGCGTGTCAGGACAACTCCGCATCGCTGTAATGTAAAACCAATGATGCAGGTTTTGTACCAGAATCGACAGACAAGAATTTTTTTCCCTGCGACCGAGCCCGACAGCTGGTATCGCCTCACGCAAATGACCTGCCGGATGCTACGTCACATAGGCCACCGGCAACGATCAGCATGATCGCGACAGCTATTACAAAATGTCGATTCATCTGGGATTCGAAAGACAGAGGCTCGGAAAGCCGGGCTGTGAATTCGCAATGGATTCGGTGCGGTACCCGGGGCTATCAGTATCTCGTCATGACAGGCTCTCCTGTGGGCGGCGGTCGGGGCGTGAGCGCAAGTATTCGTGGCACTAGGATCGTGCAAATCAGTCGCCGTATCTTGCCCGTAGATTGGCGGCCGCCGTTGCCTCGTTACATAGCTTCCGGTAGGCTTCGTCAATTGGAATGTCAGCCGCACTTCCCGGTGCAAAGCCGCAATCTGGATGTAACGTCAAACGGTCCGGCGCCACGAATTCAAGCGCCTTTTCCACACGTTCGACAATCTCCTCGGGGGTGTCGATGTGTTCACCCCGGCAATCCACGCACCCGAGACCGATCCGGCAAGAGTCTGGAAGTTCCTTGAGAATGTCGTAATCGCCGGCGACGGGAATTGCGAACTCCAGCATAAACTCTTTGACACGAATCTGCTTGAGGTGTTCCAGAATCGGACGGTAGCCGCCTTCGCCGATCCAGCCTTGGCGTGCCTTATTCCGACGGCAAAGATGCAGGGCGGTGTGCAAGCCGTCGAAGCCTTCGAGGATTTCGTTGAGCAGTTCGACGCAAAGGTCCATTTCCGCGTCCGGAGACTCATACCGGCTGCGAATTCGTTCATCTACGAACAGACATAAATGTGGATCGTCGAATTGTACGTATCGAATACCGACGTCCCGGACCGCCTCAAGCTCGGTCCGTAATACCGGGACTAGGGCGCGCATGAACGATTCGCGCGTCGGATACGCGTCGCCGCTGAGTTCCGCATCCCACATGCGTTGGCCCAGCAAGTACGGCGACGGCAAGGCCACCTTGGGCTCACAGTCGCTGTTCTCACGAATGAACGCCGCTTCGCAGGCTAAGGTGCCCGGCGCCCGCGCGGAAATCGGACGTACGACACATGTCATCGGCTGATTGCCCCGATAACTGATGTGAAATCCGTCGCAGATGTCGGCGATTACGCCGATATAACTCAGCCGTCTCCACTCACCGTCGCTGATAATGTCTATGCCCGCCGCTTCCTGCATGGCGATAACGAATCTGACTGCATGGTCAAGACGCACTCGAAATCGGGCTTCGCCGACAGCCGCCCGAGCTTCCGGCCGTAAGATATCACGCACGAACTGTGGCCGCGGCATCGATCCGACCACTGACGTTGGAAACAGCTTTGGTTTCTCAACTTTCTTCATGTGTGCCGAGCACCCCCCAATCGCGGCGGGCCAGTTCGAAATCCTCCTGCGTGTCGATCTCCATGTATTCGCCCGCAGTGTCAATATGGTGCATCGTCACGCCGCTTTCGATCATGTCCTGCAGCATTTGAATCAGGTATGCCTTCTCGAATTGTGCCGCTTCGCGATACGGTCTCCCCGCATATTCAGTCCTGGCACGGTGATAATGATCACGGAGCTGCCGCGCCCCGGCTGCGCTGAATCGCGCCACTCCGACAAATTCTCCGTGGGCGTCCGATTCCGCAATCGCACGATGGATCCGCGTCACCAACCCGTTCGCAACGGTGACTTTCTCCGCATCATCGCTGGGATGATTCATCCGGTGTCTATAGCGATCGAGCCATTCCGTGTCGACAACCAGGGAAATGTCTACCGTACTCTTCAAACAACGATCGATGACCCGGCCCGTGAAAAGGATGTCGGAGTAACAACAGATGAAGCCGCCGTCCATTTCGGCTTCCGCATGCATCAGGGACGCGAGGATGTTGTTGTTTTCCCAGTCGACGTTGTGTTTGAAGTCAAAGCGCGGATACGCCGTTTTAACGCTCTCGATTCGATAGCCGCCGATAAAACAGATGCGGTCGATGTCATTGTCCACGAACGCCTCAATGGCCCATTCCAGAATGCGCCGCCCGCCGACTTCAGCAAAGCATTTGGGAGCTTCGGCGGTAGACGGCATTAATCGCTGCCCGCGTCCGGCGCCGATGATGATAGCCTTCATTTAGCCTTCTTGGGTGATGGGTACGCACAGCAGGGCGATTCAGCCAGTTCCCGGGAGAAGTCAACATGCGGGTACTTTGCCGAGAACTGCGCCATGTCCTCCCGACATTGAGCAATGAACTCCGAATGCTGGGACGAAGCCGGGTTTCGCGGGCGATGCGCCAGCTTCTTCACGATCCGATCCATTTCATTGAAGTAGTGCTCGGCAGTGGTCTCGAAACACCACGCCGCAAACCGATCCCAAATGTATTTCACTGCCAGATCCGATGGATGTACCAGGTCTTCAGCATAGAATCGATAGTCCCGGAGATCGTCGAGCATTAACTCGTAGGATGGAAAGTAACGGACAGACGGGAAATCCTGGTCCAACTGATAGGTAAAACCGATCAGCCGGGCCTTGCTGACCTGATTCAGCCGCGCACTGTTCCGCAGGTGTCGCACCGGGCTTACGGAAACGACAAGCCGCAGCTCCGGCCGCCGATCGATAAGCCGCCCGATCAGCCCGCGAAATGTCTCCAGCATGTCGCTCAGCGACAGCAATTCACGATCGAAGCACATCGGTGGCAGTTTGTGGCAATTGGCGACCCAAGTCCCGGTTTTCTTGAAACGATAGGCGAACGCTGTACCGAGTGTCAGAATTATGACATCCGTCATTCTCAGAAAATTGACAGCTTCTTCGAGCGACAGGTTGATGCGGTCAAGACATGTTTCGCGATCGGGGTGCGAAAATCGACCGTGATGACCGAAACTGTGAAACAGCCCGTCATGCTCGATGAGGTCCCGTGCCTCGTAGATTTGCCCCGTCAATATTCGATCCAGGACGGCGCCGATGGCCAACGGATTGTACACTATCCCGTTCGGGTTCAGCAGGTGTGGCAGCTTGTACCCGCGAAAGTACGCCCCGACATGCTCGGCGAAGCAGGAGCCGATGACAAGAAACCGAGTCGTGATGGGGCACTCCAAACGCGGCCCCTCGGGATCTATAACGGTTCGAAACGCCGACACCTTCATAAAATTCCTCAATCAGGGGGCATTACGTTGGGTGCATTTGTAAGTTCCGATTGCGTTCCTTCCCGCTCGGCTGTTGAACGGTCGCGGGCATGCCACTACTATAACCGCCGAAATACCTAACAGCCATCGCCACGTTGACCGGCGCTGGAACAAGGACCGCTCCGTGTTCGCAAGAGTTATCATCAACCTATCACTCGACCGGACTTTCGATTATCGTGTGCCGCCGCCCATGACGCCCAGGATCCGCGTGGGTTCGAAGGTAAAGGTACCTTTCGGGAACTCGATGCGAGACGGCTATGTCCTGGCATTGACAAAGCGCTCGTGCGTTCCCGACGTCAAAGACGTCGCCGAGCTCGTCAGCGAACGGCCGCTGATCCTGCCGGAGATGATCGATCTGGCCGAGTGGATGGCTGACTACTACTGCTGCACGCGGGAACAGGCTGTTCAAGCCCTCCTGCCCGCAGCGGTGCGTAGCGGCCGCACCGCACGAAAGAAGCAGAGCATGGTGCGCCTGGCCGAGGATGTTGATCTCCCATCGACCCTCGAATCGCTGGCCAAAGCCAGCCGGACCCAGGCTCAGGCCGCAGTCCTGAAACGCCTCGGGCGCGGCCACGCAATCACCCGCCGGCAGCTCCGGGCCGAAACCGGCGTCTCGGCGTCAACCATCCAGACGTTGATCCGCAAGAATCTCATCAGTGTCGAAGAGGAACAGATGGATCGTGATCCCATGGCCGGCATTGAGGTGTTGCCAACTGTCCCGCTGCTCCTGAGCGACGAACAGAGGTCGGCGCTGGATATGGTTTGCGCAAGCTTCCATAAATCCAGAAAAGACGTCGTCCTCCTCTTTGGTGTTACCGGCAGCGGCAAGACCGAAGTCTATCTGCAAGCGATTGACAAGTGTATGCAGGCCGGCCAGGACACCATTGTCCTGGTTCCGGAAATCGCGCTGACACCCCAGACCATGGAACAATTTCGCGGGCGCTTCGGCCATCAGGTAAGTTTGCTGCACAGCGCTCTCAGCGATGGTGAGCGATTTGACGAATGGACAAAGATCAATGAGCAACGAGTGAAAATCGTTGTCGGTGCCCGCTCCGCCGTTTTCGCGCCCTTCCGCAATCTCGGGCTCATCATCGTCGATGAAGAGCATGAAAGCAGTTATAAGCAGGATCACCCGCCGCGGTACAATGCGCGGGATGTTGCCGTTATGCGCGGTCACATGCAAAACGCGACAGTCATTCTCGGATCAGCAACCCCGTCACTTGAATCGGGCTACAACGTGCGTCGGGGGAAATACCATCAGGCTGCATTGACGCACCGGGTCGATGATCAGGCTATGCCGGCCATGGAAATCGTCGATATGGCGGCCATTGCCATGGCGGAAGGCCGGCCGCAGGTGTTCTCCCAACAGCTCGTCACTTCCATCGAACAGGTGCTGGAAAACGGCGAGCAGGTCATGCTGTTTCTCAACCGCCGGGGTTATGCAACGCAGCTGCAATGTCACTGCTGTGGTTACCTCGCTTCATGTGACAACTGCAGCGTCAACTTTACCTATCATCGCAATCGCAATCAACTCCTCTGCCATCTTTGCGGTGAGATTCGCAGAGCGCCGGAGCGTTGCCCCGATTGCGGCGACAGCAGCATCCGCTACACCGGTCTCGGTACGCAGAAGATCGAGTCCATGACAAAAGGTATTTTTTCGTATGCGCGTGTGCTGCGTATGGATTCCGATACCATGACTCGGAAGAACGCGTATCGCGAAGCTCTGTCCGCGTTCCGCGCGGGCGAGTATGACATCCTGATCGGCACGCAGATGATCGCCAAGGGCCTGCACTTTCCCAATGTGACCCTTGTCGGGATCATGTTTGCCGACCTGACGCTGAACCTCCCGGATTTTCGCGCCGGGGAACGCACGTTTCAGCTTCTCGTTCAGGTGGCTGGCCGAGCCGGGCGCGGTGAGGTCCCCGGTCGTGTCATCGTCCAGACGTATACGCCCTATCATCCGGTACTGCTGACAGCCGCAAAACAGGAATACCCCCAGTTCTTCGAGGATGAAATCGAATCCCGCCGGCAGCTTGGCCTGCCCCCGGTGTCGCATCTGCTGCTGATTGTTCTGAAGGGTGAAGATGAGTCATTGGTGATCACTTCGGCTGACGATTTCGCCGCACACCTTCAGCCATGTCTGCCGGACGATGCCCGGGTGACGCCGCCGATGCCGTCACCGGTGCAGAAGAAACGCGGGCTCCATCACTTTCAGCTGCTCTTGACGACCCGTCGTATTCAAACGCTGAGTCGTGTGGTCAAGCAGTCAATCAGCCGCTTCCGCTGTCCGAAAGGGGTGCAGATTTCCGTCGACGTCGATCCCAGTTTTATCATTTAAAAAGCAGCGGCAATAAATTTACCGCCGTCGCAATTCATTGCTGCAATACCGGAGTTAAACTGGGCTTGGGTGCTTCAATTGGTGCCGAAAGCCGGTGCCTCTTTGACCAGTTCCGGCAGGACCACGACACCATGCTGCTGCATGAGGTACTGGGCAAACGCCCGTCGCCGCTCGGTCAACTTTTTGTTTCGCATCACGCTCCACACGGTTGTCCGCAAAACTGTGGGACTTCGATACTTTTCCTCGACCTCAGGATGGTCGTTGATCCAGGCCTGAATGTCTGCGTCGGCGGGTTCTGAATTGGTGTGATCAATGCCCTGTTTTGCCAGCAACAAATCCTCGAGTATCAGAGCAATGAAGGTAGATCGCCTCATCATAGGACGTGCTGGGCTGGGTTGCCTTGAATCGCGGGTCCCCGTCCAGCCCCCGGCTGCGAGCAGCATCCGCCAGCAGCCGGTTCCAGACTATCTCGGAAAATGCCGCAGCCCTCAGCTCGCTCCCGAACCCGATGAGAGCCGGTGACAGAGAAACGCCGTCGAGTCGCACGTCCGGAATTTTATCGGTGCCGGTCTTTAACATCTCATTCAGCGCCGCCGAATGGCCGGACGCTGCTGCACCGCCATGTCTCGACCGGTCCAAAGCGTCGCGGCGCAACGCCGCGCCCAGTATTTCATGACTCACGGGCACACTGTCAATGGTAACCGCGGCCTGCAGCCGGGGCAATGCGGGACAAGAATGTGGCCAACGTCGTGTTCGATGCAGCCCTCACCGGACATCGCGTGATCACAACCTATCACACGCGGGCGATATCCCGGCTGGGTATGCGCGTATGCTGCATCATGGATTCGAACCGTTTCGCGTTGCCGTCGCCGTCTCGTCCGTTATTTCTCAACGGCTTGCCCGCTCCGTAGATGATACCCTGATACCGGTGGTTGCCTTGCTCGAGCCGGACGATAGGTGGCAGGAATTCATCTGCCGCGGCCCCGAGCTGGGCCAACTTCGGCGGGGAATAAAAGCATACTACCCGGCGGATCTGGAAGCGGCGGGCTGTCGACTCTACGAGGAAGGCAGGATAAGTCGCACGGTGCTCGAACTCCTCGGCGTCTGATCGCGAGAGTTCCCGCGCTCGCCATCGCCTGGGCGCCGGTCCGCATCGGCAACACACGTCACGGCTGGACGTCTGGCATCGACCTGTCGGAATTCGGCAGGAATGAAGCAGGGTCGGGTGGAGGGAAGAGGAAAGGCAGCTAGACGATCGCTTCCTCGGTTTCGTTATCGAAGAAGTGAACCTTGTCGATGTTTGCGGCCAGTTCAACATCCTGGCCGATCTCGCAATGTCGATGGGAATCGACACGGGAAATGAAACTGTTTGCCCCCGTATTCAGATACAGGTAGGTTTCCGACCCCATGGGCTCGATGACCTCGACCTTGGCCTTGATCCGCTGTGCGTCAGGGCTCTGCTCGAGCTGCTCGTTGCCCAAGTCCTCGGGGCGAATGCCGAACGTCACTTCCTTATTGTGATAAGGCGTCAGCTTTTTCTTCCACGCGCCCGGCATTTTCAATCCAAAGGAATTTTCCCGGAACGTCACCGTATCGTTACTAGCGACTATGATACCGGTCATAAAATTCATCGGCGGCGTCCCGATGAATGATGCCACGAATCGATTTGTGGGCCTGTCATAGAGTTGCGTCGGCTCCGCAACCTGCTGAACCAGCCCGCCCTTCATAACCACAATCCGGTCGCCCATGGTCATTGCCTCGACCTGATCATGGGTCACGTAGATCATGGTTGTTTCCAACTGGTTATGCAGCTTGCTGATTTCAACACGCATCTGCACACGAAGCTTGGCGTCCAGATTCGACAAGGGCTCGTCAAACAGAAACGCCGCCGGCTGCCGGACGATCGCTCGCCCGACGGCCACCCGCTGCCGCTCACCGCCCGACAATGCCTTCGGGCGACGCCTAAGAAGTTCGCTGATCCCCAGGATGTTTGCCGCATTCTGTACCCGTGCGTTGATCTCAGTCTTCTTGAACTTCCGCATCTTCAGGCCGAATGCCATGTTGTCGTATACCGTCATGTGCGGATAGAGGGCGTAGTTTTGGAAGACCATGGCAATGTCGCGGTCTTTCGGCGGCACGTCATTTACCACGCGCGTGCCGATGCTGATAGTACCTTCGGTGATTTCCTCCAACCCGGCGATCATCCGCAGGGTCGTCGATTTTCCGCATCCGGACGGTCCCACAAGAACGATGAATTCGTGATTATTGATGTCCAGATTGAATTCCTGGACCGCCTGAATATTGCCGGGAAAGGTCTTGCGTACATGCTCCAACTTGACATCAGCCATAGGGAATTACCTGCATGTTTAGATAGCTGTAGAAGTTTGGAAACGGCCGCCGCCAACTCTGTTAATTGACCTTAACATAGGATACCGGGAAGACAATTCAAACGTTTCCCTGGGCCACAGGAATGACGAAAAAAAGCGGGCGGCTATTCTGCCGCCCGCTCATATCTGAAATTCGTCTGTTGTTTCGCCGTACCGCTGAAAATCAGTCACCTGGCGCTGTCTGCTGTTCGGCAGTTCTTCCGGCACAACGCGATTGTCAAACGTTCAATCTCTGTCTGAGCCCTGGGACTGCAGGTTCGGATTGTCCACGAATTCGCCGCATCCGGTGCAATCATCGGTGCCGTTGCAGCCACATTTTCTCCACACGCCGGCAATTTTCTTATGCCGGTTATCGCCGGTGCCCGAGAACGTCCCTTCATGACCGCTGTGGACATCGAACTTCTGGGTGCTCCCGTCCTCAAATTTCAGAACAACGTTCGATAGATCCTTATCTCATGAAACGCTGACGGCAAGATCATACCTGAGGAATTCGGCTGAAAGGCTCCCTCGACATTCCTTAATCATAAGCCATTGTCCGGCGGCCTGAGGACGGTGATTTCACAAACGTTCGAAGCCTCATTTCCACATTCGTCCACCGCCACCACGTGCCACTGGATAATCGTTCCCGGTGGGCCGGTCTTGCTAATCGTGATGGTCGCCTCGTGGATTTCAGCAATGCAGTCCGATTTGTCATCATCACTGGCATTGCTGTCGTCATCCGGCGGGAAACACTTAAATCCAGTGATTTCGACTCTCACGTCGCCGCAGCTGTCAGTCGCCGTGGCGGTAAACGATACCGGTTCGGCATCATCGCAGTCACAGTCGCCTTCGTCGCAGTTGAAGTCATCGCAGTTGAAATACGGACCCCAGGTGCCGTCGTCGCAAACACCGTCGCCAATCCAGTCCTCGTATCCGGAGTAATCTTGGCCCTGGCAGTCGGTGTCTGGGTAATCGCTGCCACTGCCGCCATCGTCAATGGCGTCGAACGCAATGACGTCCGCGGCATTACATTGGATGTCGGGCGGCGTCGTGTCGACAACCGTGATCGTCTGCACGCAGCTCGATGTGTTGCCGCACTCGTCACCCGCCACCCAGATTCGCGTGATCGTCTCGGTCTCGCCGCAGCCCGGCTCGGAGATGTCACGGTAACGCATCGTCACATCCGCGCAATCGTCGCTCGCTTCAGCTTTTCCGCACGCCTCCGGGCCCGTCTCCTCCGGACACTCCAGCGCCACATCCGCCGGACAGTCGATCCGCGGCGCCGTCGTGTCCACAACCGTGATCGTCTGAATACAGACGGCGGTGTCGCCGCACTCATCCGTCGCTAGCCAGTGCCGTTTGATCGTATGCGCCTCGCCGCAGCCCGACTCGGCAATGTCGCGGTGACTCACCGTCACATCCGCGCAATCGTCGCTCGCTTCAGCTTTGCCGGTCGCCTCCGGGATCGTCTCCGCCGGACATTCCAGCGTTACGTCATCGGGACACGTGATTTCCGGAGGCGTCGTGTCCTCGACCGTGATCGTCTGAACACAACTCGAGGAGTTTTCGCACTCATCCGTCGCCGTCCAGGTGCGCGTCAAAACTTCCGTATTACCGCAGCCCGGCGCTACGGAATCGCTTTGTGAAATCGAAATATCTCCGCACGCGTCTTCGATCGTCGCCTCGCCGTTGGCACCCACACTCGTATCCGCCGGGCATTCCAACGTCATGTCGTCCGGACACGTAATTACCGGCAGTATCGTATTGACCACTTCGATGCTCTGGACGCAGTCAGAGGCATTGCCGCAGTCATCCGTTGCCGTCCACGTCCGGCGGATACTGACTGTCGCCCCGCATCCCGACACGGCTGTGTCCGAATGGTCGATCTCAATATTCTCGCAATTGTCCGTCGCCGTTGCTTTGCCGGTAGCATCGACGCCGGTGTCCGCGGGACACTCGAATCTCTTATTCTCGGGACACGCGATGTCCGGAGGTGTTGAATCGGTGATGGTAAGCGCCTGAACGCACGACGACGCATTGCCGCATTGATCCGTTGCCATCCACTCCCGCTCGATGCGGCACGTGTCGCCGGGCATACGTTCGTCGCTATGCGTGACCTCAACAGGCCCGCAGTTATCCCTCGCCGTCGCCTCGTCATTGTCCACGACACCGGCATCGGACAGGCAATCGACGGACATGTCGTCCGGACATTCGATTACCGGATTGGTCGAATCAATCACTGTAATCTCCTGCGAATCGCTGGCCGAGTTACCGGCACTGTCCGTGGCTGTCCAGGTTCGGATCAGGATCACCGATCCCGGATCGCTGGGTTGAAACTCGATACTGAGCGTGACCGTCGGGTCAGCATCGCAATCGTCCGTCGCGGTTACGTCGGCCGGCGGCGGCAGAGCTATACATTGCGCCGTCGTGTCTGCCGGCACTCCGGAAAGCACCGGCGGGGCTGTGTCGGGATTGCATTGGGCCAATCCCTTCCAAGATGTCATTGCCAATAGAGTCAGACACAAAGCGAATATTGACACAGGCTTCATTTTCCTGCTCCTTTTTAGATGTATTTTATGTAGGTTCACGCCCCTTAATTAATTATCCTATTTCCATGAAATCCCAAAGCGAATCTCAAGACTTACTGGCACAAAAATTGTTATTTTTATTCCACTCCCCCGAACTGCCGTCACAGCCCAGCCACTCGCAGTTCGGACACAGGGAATCATTCATTTCCAGATGTTTTTGAACAGTTTTTCGGCTCCCGTCGATTAATGGATAAAAACTGTCGATGAATTTTTCATGTCCCGATCCACCTACGCTGCGGTTGCTGCCGCATTTGAACTATACACCTGCAAAGAACAGTGGCGTCCATTTCAGGACGAGCCGTCCGTTTCTAAGATCCTATTCGTTCGAGGCGCCGGGATCCTCTGGACCAGAATTCCGAATCGTCACTAGCACCGTTATCATCATGTCTGGGGGTGTTCGGATCGACGCCGTTGCCGACCCCCTCATTGCGCGCTCTCCAGCGGCTCCTGAACCACGATGCTGAACACTTTCGTTGCGACGTTGCCGCATTCGTCCGTGGCGGCAACAGTCCACTCGATGATGGTTCCCGCCGGGCCGGTCTTCTCGACCGTGATGGTCGTCCCTTGGGCTTCAATAATGCAGTCCGACTCGTCATCATCACTGGCATTGTTGCCGTCATCCGGCGGGAAACACTCAAATCCAGTGATTTCGACTCTCACGTCACCGCAGCTGTCAGTCGCCGTGGCGGTAAACGACACCGGTTTGGCATCATCGCAGTCACAGTCGCCTTCGTCGCAGTTGAAGTCATCGCAGTTGAA
>CAUZRT010000021.1:0-18475 GCA_963582235.1 Lentisphaeria bacterium | reverse complement strand
ACATTTTGCCACGCATTGTCGGGATGGTTACCGGACGTGTCGTGAACCAACGAGCTCGTCGTCGGCCTCTTGTTGGTGTCCTTTAGGCCGGACCCGAGGTACGTGAAGCTGGACGCCGCCGCTATGGATGACGGATTGTCCGAGCTGGGGCAACCATAGACCTTGCCGTCAACGAGATACCTCTGCATGTCCAGCGTGACCATGCTGGTACCGGTGTCAGCCGGGAAGTACCCGCCTTCGACATCGTCACCGGCATACATGATTAACGCCAGTCCGATCTGTTTTAGGTTACCCGCGCAGTTCATACGGCGAGCCTTTTCGCGTGCCTGATTCAAGGCGGGCAACAGCATGCCTGCCAGAATGGCGATGATGGCTATGACGACGAGCAACTCGATCAACGTGAAGCCTTTCTTACGTTCCTTCATTGGTGACGCCCTCCTTTCCAACCACACTGTTTTCAGCAAACCGAAGAATTACATAGACGGCTTTTTACCGCTGACGTGACCGTCAATGTACATCACATTTTGCCACGCATTGTCGGGATGGTTACCGGACGTGTCGTGAACCAACGAGCTCGTCGTCGGCCTCTTGTTGGTGTCCTTTAGGCCGGACCCGAGGTACGTGAAGCTGGACGCCGCCGCTATGGCTGACGGATTGTCCTCGCTGGGGCAACCATAGACCTTGCCGTCAACGAGATACCTCTGCATGTCCAGCGTGGCCATGCTGGTACCGGTGTCAGCCGGGAAGTACCCGCCTTCGACATCGTCACCGGCATACATGATTAACGCCAGTCCGATCTGTTTTAGGTTACCCGCGCAGTTTATACGGCGAGCCTTTTCGCGTGCCTGATTCAAGGCGGGCAACAGCATGCCTGCCAGAATGGCGATGATGGCTATGACGACGAGCAACTCGATCAACGTGAAGCCTTTCTTACGTTCCTTCATTGGTGACGCCCTCCCTGTTCTGTTTGGTTTGCATTTTGCGGAAACTCCGATCACAGCAATAAAAGATTGGCTCCTACCCTAAGTGGTAGTTCCCCTGATTGCAAGCCGAGCAAGAAAAATCTTCTAATATTTTCTCGTGGTGATTGGGCTTTCACCGCGTTGTAGTGTCACTCGGACGCCCCTCACCCGCGGCTGATATTGACTCGGCATTAGATCAAACCCGCACACGACTTCCGCACGGGGAGATCAAGCATGAATCGCGCCACAATTAGGGGAAAGCAATAGCTTATACATAATTACAATAAGTTATGTACAAGAGGCTGTTTCGGAAAGGGGGCATGTTCCAGAAACAACGTAACAATTGGCGTGATCTTCACGCATTTGGCGTGATCTTCACGCATCGGGTGTTGCTGCGGAGTGAGAGAATTACCCGCAAACACTGGCAGCAGCCTCTAATGATGCTCCTCGATCTCGAGGGATTCCATCTGATATCGCAGCGTGTGCCGGCTGATACCCAGACGGTCCGCCGCTTTGTTTACGCGCCATTTCGTACTTTCCAGTACGTCCACGATCATCATCTTCTTGAACTCGTGCACCGCCTCCTTGAGAGAACGAAGTTTCAACATCGCGAGTTCATTGCCCGTTGTATCGCCGGCTTCGGCAATATGATCGATTTCATTCTCCTCCCCGAGAATGACAACGCGTTCGATCAGATTGCGAAGTTCGCGGACGTTGCCCGGCCAGTGATGGGTTTCCAGTCGCTTCAGTTGCTCTTCTGAAATTTCGATCTCCTTACGATCTGGAAACTTCCGTTTGAATTCAGTAAGGAATGACTCGGCCAGTTGACGGATGTCGTCGGGTCGCTCCCGCAGCGGCGGTATCTTCAGATTGATGACGTTGAGGCGGTAAAAAAGGTCTTCGCGAAAGTTGCCCTTTTCGATTTCCTCGCGAAGGTTCTTATTGGTGGCCGCGACGATGCGCACATCCGTGGTCACTGGGTCGTTACCGCCGACACGGAAGAAAACGCGCTCCTGAAGACCGCGCAATACCTTGGACTGCAGCGCCAGACTCATATCGCCGATTTCATCCAGATAGAGCGTGCCGCCGTCGGCGGCCTCGAATTTTCCAAGCTTCTGCCGATCGGCGCCCGTAAAGGCGCCTTTTTCGTGACCGAAGAGTTCCGACTCGAGCAGGCTCTCGGTAAAGGCGGCGCAGTTGACATCAATGAACGGTTTGCCGATCCGCTTGCTGTGATAATGCAGGCTGTGCGCCACCAGCTCCTTGCCCACCCCGCTTTCGCCTTCGATGAAAACCGTGGCGTCCGTCGGTGCGACTTTGGCGACAGTGTCTTTGAGTTTACGCAGTTCTTCGGATTCGCCGATAATATCGGCCAGGTTGTAGCGGCTGCCCATTTCGTTCTTCAAGGAGATATTCTCGAGCATCAGGTTCTCGTACTCGAGGGCTTTGTTCACCGTCACGATCAGTTCATCGGGATTGAACGGCTTGGCCAGATAGTCGTACGCACCGCGCTTCATGGCGTCGACGGCCGATTTCATGTTACCGTACGCAGAGATCATCACGACGGGAATCGACGGATACTTCTCTTTTACTTCGGCGAGAAACTTGATGCCATCCTTACCTGGCAGGCGCACATCGGAAATGATCAGATTAACGGCCTCGTTTTCGACAATCTTGAGGGCCGCCCGGGCATCGCCGCAGGTCGTGACGCTGTACTTCTGTGTTTCCAGGATCGCTTTTAGCGTCGTGCACATATTCTCTTCATCGTCGATAACAAGTACTGTGACGTGCTTCATTGGCGTTCACCTGTCTTCGGCAGCTGTGGCAAGAATAACCAGCGGAAAGCATATGCGTGTCGTCGTGCCGACACCGTCAGTACTCTCGATACTGATTTCGCCGTTATAGGTTTCAATAATATTCTTGACGATTGAAAGGCCGAGCCCGGAGCCGTTTTCGCTGGTGCTGAAGAATGAATTGAAGACCTTGTCGAGGTCCTCCGATTTGATGCCCCGGCCGTTGTCCGCGATGGTTATGAGAATCTGTTTCTCGGATGCGTTGAACCGGGTCGTAATCTCGATTCGAGGCGCCCTCCCCTTCATGGCTTCGATGGAGTTCGAAATAATATTGATAAACACCTGTTGCAACTGCCCCGGATCGATGAACAGGCTCGGCAACTGCGGATCATAGCGCTTTTCGAATTCCACGCCGGAGCCCGGATTCTTGTCCGATGTCAGCAACATACCGACCGTATCGTCAAATATCTGGTGGACGTCCGTCTCGATGACGGTGCCGTCGCGCATTCGTGCGTAACCCAGCAGATCCGTGATAATCCGATCCGATCGCAGGACCTCCTGCTTGATGATCTTTAACTGGTCGAAAACAAAGGGGTCGTCGATAAATTTATGGAGTTTGCCGTGGGTCACATAGACCGCATTGTTGATTACACCCAGCGGATTTTTCAATTCGTGGGCCACTTCCGACGCCAGTTTTACCTGGGATGAGAATTTCTCCTGGCGCACCTGCATTTCCTGTGTCGCCAGGTATTCCGCTCTGATCTTTCGCATTGCGTTCAGGATCCCCCAACTGCAGAAACTCACCAACAACAGTACGGTGATCCGCATCCAAAAAAACTCGCGCTGGACGAAAGTAAAATTATCCTGATGCAAATAAATGATCCCGATATAGAAAGAGACAAAGACCACGTTCAGTATTGTCTGCTCGATGAGCGACGGAAAATTTACACAGTTGCGGATCATCAGCCCGCAGTATACCCAGAAGAGCTTGCTCTCGATGCCGCCGGTCAGATTTATCAGGTAACAGAGGTACAGGTTGTCGATGACGGACAGGAAATAGGACGATAGGCGGACGGCCAGCAGATTGTATTTGATGTGGCTGAGCTGCAGCAGCAGGAAGAAGAAGAACAGGTTGCTGAGGGCATAAAGCCCGAGCAGGTAACGATATGTGGGATTGGCGCCAAACGTCTTCTCCTCAAAATAGACGTAGATCCCCGACCCAATCAACACCAGAATCTTGATCGGCAGCATCACGTACCTCTCGTTACGGACGATGCGACTGATCTGGGTGATCCTGTTGTCGGCGAAGATATTGGCTTTTTTCAGCGGTTTCACGGGCGTCTGAATTTGTGCAACGATGGTGGCAGCGGAATAATGGAATGCTGCCGGCCGGCTGGTCCGTCAACTGTGGTTTCGCATTAATCCATCGTGTCCCGCGCCCAGCTCTTGTTCGTTCAGGACGTGCACGCGGCGGCCCAGCGGCCGCCAGATCCGCGGATCCGTGCACCGAAAAACAACGGTCGTTTCGAGACCCAGGGCCGCCGCCAGATGGGTGACCCCCGTGTCGCCGCCCAGGTACATAGCCCCCTTTTCGACCAGCGCCAGCCGCAGCTCGGGCAGTGTCGGCTCGACAACGAATTCCACCGGCATGCCGGCGAACAAACGGCGCGACATCGGCAGCAATTCGATGTCCGCTTCCCCGAACGATAAAATGACACCAGTGTCATTATTTTTCAGCCAGTCATCGGCTTGTTCGACCAGGGATTCCAGCTCCGGGTTCTTTGCCGGCGAGCCGCTGCCCGGATGCAGCCACAGCCGCCTTCCCGCCAACCGGGCCTGCGGCGCCAGAATCGATTCGTTGTCCAGGGCCCCAGGCACGGTTAGATCTGAGTCGGCGAACATCCGTTTCGTCACATGCGGTGGGGTCGCCGGCGTACCGTCCATTATCGTAAGACTGCGGACTCCGCAGTCGCCGGCAACGCCGGCGAAGACACCGTCCCGATCGGGGAGAAAAGAATAGACCGCGGCATCTTCCAACAACCGGCGCATGGAATCGTCCGGGGTGTGAAAACATGACGCGAAAGCTGCAGAATCAATGTTGAGGATGCGGTCGGCGATGTTATCGGCTCGTATCAATTCGCCAAACGACGGCTTCGTGATCAGCGTCGTCTGCGCTGATCGCGCTGCCAACGCCTTCACAAACGGCAGCGTCAAAATGAAATCGCCAAGACCACCGGCGCGAATGACAACGCATTTGGGCATGCAACTCAACGATGCTCCCGGTTCGGATTACTATAATGTAAAATGCCGAATCCCCAAAAATGACGCCGCGCAACAGCTGCCGCATTACCATCAACGGCAGCGATGCTTGACGAGACAGCAGGCCGCGGTCAATGACCGTCGCGCATGCCGATCTTTTTGCTTTGCTGCCGGCTTCGCGGTTGGTATGAAATGGGCACTTCGAAAATATCAATCCCACGGCAAAGTAGTTTGGCGGTGACTCCCGGCTCAATGTCGAAGCGGTCTGCAGCCAACTCGAGCCCCTTGACGAGTTCCGTACGAAAGGCCTTGTAGCCGATCTCCATGTCGGTCAGCCGTCCGGTATTGGCGCTCTCGCTGGTTGTCGTCCTCTGTCTGTCCCCATACATCGGCAAGCCGTTCGACATCGATGAGGTTCTCTTCCTAAAAAAACGCCGAGCACCTCCATTCGCGGCCGTGGGATCCTTTCGGCTATGTCCTCAACTGGTACGGCACTGCGCAGCCCTTGGTCGAGCACATCAATCAGTCGCCGCTGAACAGCTACTTCACTGCCGGTGTCACCGCTCTCGTCGGCTGGCGCCCCCAGGATCTTCGGCTTTTTTATCTCATTCCGGCTCTGGCGTTGGCGGTTGGGACTTGGCGCCTTGCCGGCCGCTGCTGCCGCCGACCAATGCTGGCCGCGCTGACTGCCGTCGTTACGCCGGCTTTCCTGCTATGCAGAAATTTGATGGTGGCGGACGTGACGGCAGCGGCGTTCTGGGTATGGTCGACGATCCTGTGGATCGATGGACTCGTCCGTTGCCGTCGCGGTTTGCTGTTGGCCGCGGCCGCCCTTGCCGCCCTCTGCGCCCTGGCCAAGTATACCGGATATCGCCCTGGTCCCGCTGCTGGCCGTCTACACTGTAGTTGTCCGACGGCAGGCGGGGCGCGAGCTTCTGATTCTCCTGTATTCCGGTGGCGTCACTATGTCTGTGCCAGGCGTTATTTTATCTGGCCTATGGTCGGATTACCATTATAGCCGCGGTTTCTTTCGCCGCGGAGCGTGTAGTCTGCCGGCGCCGATGATCAACCGCCTCGCCACCGGTATCGCATTTACCGGCGGTTGTCTGCTGTCGGCGACCTTGTGTTTGCCCGCCATACTTCCGCGAGGCGGCCGCATGGTCCTGGCAGCAGTACTTTCCCTGGCAGTCGCGGCGATCGCCTGGGCTGGCGAATTGAGCGGTTTTACGTTGCGATCAGCTGCCCGCATTCGCCACTTGTCGCCTGAGAGAATTCGTGGCTGACCGAAAACCCTCGATTTCCGGGTGCGCGGTCACAGGCAGATGTCTGGATCCTGATTTTATGAGAGACGCCGGTTTTTACGTTTGCATCACCGATTTACCCGGACTATAGTGATCGTTCCGCACTGAAAATTGCCCATACCGAAACGGATTGATCGGTGTTTCGATGAAAACCTATCTGGCCAAGAACGACGAAGTCGAACGGAAATGGATACTCCTGGATGCGGACGGCGCCGTGTTGGGCCGCCTGGCGGTGCAGATCGCCACCATCCTGCGCGGCCGCAACAAGCCCGTTTATACGCCCCATGTGGACACCGGCGATTTCGTCATTGTCGTCAACGCCGAAAAGGTGGTGCTGACCGGCTCGAAGAATGAGCGGAAGATCTATCAGACATACTCCGGTCACATGGGCGGGCAAAAAGAGGTCACGGCGCAGACGATGCGGGACAAGCAACCGCAGCTTATGATCGGGCTCGCGGTAAAAGGAATGATGCCGAAGGGGCGGCTGGCACGGCAGCAGTTACGTAAACTCAAGGTTTATGCCGGGCCCGACCATCCCCATGCCGCCCAGAATCCGGAGACCATCGCGGCGAGCCACTGAGCCGTCGCGACAACCAACATCCTAATCACAATAATACGGAGCGAATCCGATGGCGGCCATTGATTACATCTGGGCGACCGGACGCCGCAAGACCAGTACCGCGCAGGTGCGGATCCGGGCTGGGACCGGGCGCGTCACTGTCAATTCCCGGGAATTCGAAAATTATTTCTCCACCGAGGCGTTACGCGGCTTTATCGTACAGCCCCTTACGGTCACCGGCACCGACGGCAAGTTTGATATTGTCGTCACCGTCAGGGGCGGTGGCATCGTCGGCCAGTCCGGGGCCATGCGCCACGGCATCGCGCGGGCGCTTGTCAAGAGTGAATCGGCCATGCGCGAGGTCCTGAAAGAAAGCGGGATGCTGACGCGCGACGCCCGCGAAAAGGAACGTAAGAAGCCCGGGCAGCCCGGCGCTCGTAAGCGGTTCCAGTTTTCGAAACGGTAATTCCGAGCTCTGCTCCGATCAAATATTGGAACCCCGAATGACATCGCTGTCGCATTCGGGGTTTTTTCGTATGGCTCCCGATTCTCCTGAATCACGTGTTGCGATCGTCGGTGCTGCTGGTTACACCGGCGAAGAACTCTTACGGCTACTGATTCATCATCCCCGGGTGCAGATCACCTGCATAACATCCAGGGGCAATGCCGGCACGCCGGTAGGAGACGTATTCCCGCGCTTGAGCGGCGCGGATCTTGCCTTTGCCGAACCGGACGTCGCCAACCTTGCTGCGGTTGCAGAGATTGCTTTTCTAGCGCTCCCGCATGGTTTGGCGGCCGAATTCGCCGTGCCGCTCCTCGATGCGGGGCTGAAGGTGTTCGATATCAGCGCCGATTTTCGTCTCAAAGATATAGTCGACTACAAAACTTACTATAACGCCGAACATCCGGCCCCTGAACTCCTCGCACGACGGGTTTACGGATTGCCTGAGCTGCGCCGCGAAGCGCTCCGGACCGCAGAACTTGTCGCCTGCCCCGGGTGCTATCCAACCAGTATCATTATCCCCGTCGCGCCGTTGCTGAAGGCAGGCGTGGCCGCGGTCAGCAACATTGTCGCCTGCAGCATGAGCGGCGTCACCGGCGCCGGCCGCAAAGTCGAGACGCCGTATTTATTCGCGGAGTGCAACGAGAGTGTGCGCGCCTACAGCGTCACCCGTCATCGCCACCTGCCGGAAATCGAGCAGGAACTTGCGGAGTCCGCAGGCGTCGACAGCATGCGGATCAATTTCATTCCGCATCTGCTGCCGATGAATCGCGGCATTCTCTCGACCATCACACTCGATGCCGAAGATGACGAGTTGGCGGTAGAGACCATCGCCGAGACGCTGCGGCGACAATACGGCGGCGAGCCGTTTGTCAGGGTGCTGCCGCACGGTAAACTGGCTGATACGAAAAACGTTGTGTTTACGAACGTCTGTGAGATCAGTTTTGACTTTGACCCGCGCAACCGCAAGATCATCGTCAGTTCAGCGGCGGACAATCTGACCAAAGGCGCCGCCGGCCAGGCCGTACAGTGTATGAACATCGCCTGCGGCTTTGACGAAACAGCCGGGCTCTTATGATCACATACACGGGATAATAATTGTTATGCAACTCGTTGAAACAGGCACTGTGACCAGTCCGCAAGGCTTTAAGGCTGCCGGCGTTGCCGCCGGGATCAAGCCCCGCGGTCGGCCGGATTTGGCAATCATTCTCAGTGACGCCCCGGCCGTTTTTGCCGGTGCCTTTACGGATCATGCGTTGCCGGCGGCGGCGGTCCGCTACGATCGCGAGTTGTTCGGGCGGGCCGAAACCGTGCGGGCAATCGTGGTTAACAGCGGTAACGCCAATTCCTGCACCGGCGCTCAGGGCATGACCGATACCCTCGAGATGGCTGCCCATACGGCGGAGCAAACCGGCATTGCCAGCGACGCGGTGATAGTCTCGTCCACCGGCGTCATCGGCGTGCCGCTGCCCATGGACCGCATTCGCGGCGGCATCACCGCCGCCGCGGCCGCCCTGGCCGCCGACGGCGGCAGCGATGCCGCCGTCGCAATCATGACCACCGACACGGTTCCGAAATCCTTGGCGGCAACCGTTGACATTGACGGCGTCCCGGTCACTATCGGCGGCATTGCCAAAGGCGCCGGCATGATCGCGCCGAAGCTCATCGGCCCCATGCGCCACGCCACCATGCTGGCCTACATGACGACGGACGCGGCTATCGCAGCCGATCTTCTACAGTCAACCCTCGAGGCATCCCTGGATGAGTCGTTCAATCGCATTACGGTCGACGGCGACCGCAGCACCAACGACACATTTATCGCCCTCGCCAACGGCATGGCGGCGAATCAACCGATTCAAGCCGGATCGGCCGCGGCATCGGCGTTTCAGCACGCTTTCAATGCGGTCGCCGCGGAACTGGCACGGATGATCGTGCGGGATGGCGAGGGTGCGACGCGGTTTGTGCAGGTACGCGTTGCCGGTGCCGCATCCCGGGGAGAGGCCAAACGCGGCGCCCATGCGATCGCCAACTCGATGTTGTGCAAGACGGCCTGGTTCGGCGGTGATCCCAATTGGGGGCGCATTCTCGACACCGTCGGCTATGCCGGCATAGCCGTCGATCCGGATGGCATCGACATGGATTTCGACGACGTTGCCGTGGTCCGCGGCGGCGTCGCCGCCGGCACCCCGCAGGGAGTCCTCGACACCGCCGTTTCCGCGGCGGAGTTTCGAATCGACATCGATCTCGGCGTGGGACGGGGCGCATACACCGTGTGGACCTGCGATCTTTCCTGCGATTACGTCAATATCAATGCCGAGCATCACACCTGACCCGCCCACTCCACGGGCGTGTTGGCACGCCAACCATAGTACGGAACGTCGTCGACGGCCGCGTGCGATATTTAAGGAGCAACCTATTCTGCGTCAATCGGTTAACCGATAATCCGCGGATTTAAGTTTCTGAAGAATTACCAGTCAGCTGTTTCCAGTTTCCAATCCGCAATTTTAACCGACGCAGCTACCTGAGCGAAGTCGGTCCGTATTCCCCCAATCCCCAATCACCTCTGTCCCAGCGACGACTGGCCAATGTATACGCCGCTGTACGCCCGCCGCCACCAGGTGCCTTCTTTTGCCCGGGTTTCGAAGTCCGTAAAGCGATAGTCATAGACCATGGCCCGAATATACTTCGGGGGTCCGTCCGGGAAGGGATTTGTCTTCAACAGCGCCAGGACATCGGATTTGCCCTCAAGCAGGCATTGCAGAAAGCGCCGAAACCACGGACGCGCCCGCCAATCCCGTCCATGTCGCAACGCCTCAAACCATAACTGCCAGTCGACGCGTGGCTGATGAGGTGCCACCTGGCGCGGGCGCTGCTTCAAATACCCCGCCTTCCATCTGAATTCGTACGGCTGCCAGTTTCTACCGTCGTCGCTGCCCTCGATGATGATCTCAGGTCGCGAAGTCGTCATGGATGCGAAGAGCCCGTAGCTGCTGGTGATGCGAAACGGCGATGCCCATTCGATCATCTTCTGGGAGCGGGCCGACAGTTCGAATCGAAAGACCCGGGATTTCATCTGCATCAGGCTCAGCGGCACGGTCACGACGGCGACCAGGGCAATGGCCGAGAAATGCATCGCCTGAACGCTAAACAATCGCGGTATCGCAGTCGGTGAGCGGCGGAACCAACTGAAGCGTAAGATCCGGCGGAGAAAAATGTCGTCCACCAACAGCACGCATAACAGGATCGCCAGGAGATTAAAAAAACAGTAGTTGCCCGTCAGTATGATCAGCAGCATGAATCCGAGTGTGCCACCGAAAGCGATATAGCGCAACCGCCGCGGTGCCAGCGCGAAGAACGGCACAATCAACTCGATCGCAAACACGCCCAGCACGGACGTCTTCTGGAACCACTCCGGCAGTTGATGTACGTACCAGGCGAAGGCGTTCGGGATCGGCTGGGTTTCATAGTGATAATTCATTGCCGTCAGCCCGCGCCAGGTTGGATCGCCGCTTGTCAACTTGACCAGACCCGATGACAGCATGAGCCGAAACAGGAGGAATCGATGCAGCCAGATGACCACCAGAGACGGCGGCCGTTCCCGTGAAAGCCGGGGCAGGATCTGACCCGGCGCCAGAAAAATCGACAGAAACCCCACCTCCAATAACAGAATGTCCCATTGATAGCCCAGAAAGACGCGGCTTACGGACAGCAGCGACAGGTAAGCCAGCCATAGCAGGATGGTCACCGGAATCGGGCAGATACCGGCAATCAGAAGCATGGACAAGAGCGTGCCGCCGCCGCACAACACATGCAGGAACGCGTCGCTGCCGCTGAGCCAGCAGAGTGTCGGCAACCGCCAAAAACGCGACAGGCCAAGGGACGCCTCCACAGCTTCCAGATACGGCTTTACTGGCAAGATGCCGTCGCTGCCAATCAGACCGTCGATCTGGCTCCACAGGCTGACGAATGCCAGAAAGTAAATCAAGCCAAGGCCGCGAAGAAAGAGCCAGCGCGACAGATAGTATGTGGACGGCTCTTGAAGGTTGCCGATGAAGATCCGGCGAAGGATGGTGAACTCTTTGCGATGCCGAAGCTTATAATCGTGCCACAGATGGATGAGCCAGGCGTGTAACGGCAGTTCCGCATATCGGTATTGCTCACGCCGCCCGTTGCTTGCGGCGCTACCCGCGGTCGGCCGACTGGCAGTACGATTTCGCCGGCGTCGCCAGTGCGCCAATCGCGACTGTGCCCGGTGAGTCTTTTCAGGTTTACGCCCCACCCGATTCTCCTTGCGTGACAGACGATTAATGTGCCGGTATTATCAAGTTCTGTCAAGGAGTTGTGAGACCGGTAGCGCCCCCACGGGAGGTATTTTCGGTAGCATCGACAGTACCGGTTTGCAATGTCTGGATCCGGCATCCCGAACACTGCACTGAACGCTGAACCCGTAAACGCCGAACCGAAGACAACCTCCGGAGCCAGCGGATCTGCAAACGGATTGCCGCACTCGATCACGTGGACATGCGGTGGTCCTTCACCGCCGTGTGGTCGCTTGAACTGGCTCGTCCTGATCCCTTATTTGAGACACTTGATCTCACTCTTAATTCCGCTCTTAATCTCCACAGCTTTCATGAAACCTATTGCCGCGTTGTCATCGATTTGACCGAGTCGCTCACCAGCGGCGGTTTTCGGCGGATTCTCATTTTGAACGGCCATGGCGGCAACATTGCGCCGGTGACTCATGGGCTGACCATTCTGTAATATCGTCACGAGGACGCCGTTCGCCCGAACATCGCGTTGGCCTCGTACTGACAGCTTGCGGGTTCCGCCTTTGCCGGCGTGCCGCCAATGGAATCGCCAGCCACAAGTCACGCCTGCGAATATGCAACAAGAATCATGCTGCATCTGTTTCCCTGCCGTGTCTGGCCGGAGCGCGCAGAGTGCCCGGCGCGGTCGCCGAAAAACGGCTACATCGGCTGGGAGGACGATGAGCCAGATTGCGGCGTTGCCATGAATACGTGGACCCACTTCGTCTCTAGCAACGGCTCGAGCGGCCGTCCGGATCCGGGCACGGCGGAAAAGGGAAAAAATCTGGTCGATACTGCCATCGACGCACTAGCGAAGTTTATCCGGCCGGCGGATTCGGCAACTCCGGAGGGCTGGAGGCGCAGGGCTTCCGCCATTAACTGTTACAGCCTCAACCTAAACTAATTTCTGCGATACAGTTTGGGGTTGGCTTTCTCAAACAACAGCTCTACTTTCCCCAGGCAAAGAAGTGAAGAACGTCAGTTGTCCGAATTCCAAGTATCCTCTCTTTGAGAAGTTTGGCGAGATGAACGTCGCCCCCCATGGATTCTATATGGACCAGAGCCGGTAAGCGATGCCGCTATTTTGGCATTGGACTTCTTGTAAACCGGACAAGATGGGGATAGCCTTCGAGTTTAATTGTTGTTCGCGCCCGAATTGGCGAAAACTCAGTTTTGAGGGCTTCTCCCGGGCATTTTTCCTGTACCGATTTGTAGACGTTCCACACCAACGCTGATGCCGTTCCGGGCTGTGCCAACCGGGCCGCGATGCTGCCCGCCGGAGCGCCTTCAAAGCCGGTCGAGGTGGATCTCCGTAGGCTTTGCAGCGTGTATCAAAGCTCCGACCTTTTGGCCGCCGTCATGCGCGTGCCGACCATGACAACGATTTCACGGTTCAAACATTACCTGCAACTCACGAAACCCTCGATCATGCTCTTGGTGCTGGTAACCGGGGCGACAGGGCTGGTGATGGAAGGCAGTCTGACGGCGCAGCCGGCGAAGTTTCTGCTGGTCATGCTCGGGCTGTTCTGTACCGGCGGATCGGCGAATGCACTCAATCAGTATTTCGAGCGTGACATCGACGGTCGGATGACGCGAACGCGTAAGCGGCGGCCCCTGCCCATGGGCCACATCAGCGCCGCGAGCGCACTCGGGTTTGCCATCCTCATCGGCATTGCCGGAGTCGCCATCTTAGCTGTTTGTTTCAACATCTTCAGTGCGCTGTTGGCCCTCGGGACGGTTGTCTTTTACGGCTTTTTCTACACGCTGTGGCTGAAACCGATTACGCATCAGAACATTGTCATCGGCGGTGCGGCAGGGGCGATGGCGCCGGTGATTGCCTGGGTGGCGGCGTCAGGGTCGCTGGCCATTGCACCATGCCTGCTGTTTCTGATCATTTTTCTCTGGACACCGCCGCATTTCTGGGCGCTGGCGCTGTGCCTCAAGGAGGACTACGAAAAGGTCAACCTGCCGATGCTGCCGGTGGTCAAGGGCGACGAGGCGACATTGACCCAGATGTATTATTACACGCTGGCCCTGGTGGCCATCAGCTTCGGCCTTTTGGCATACGGCATGGGCCTGTTGTACTTGGTGGTGGCGGCGGTCCTCGGTGCGGTGTTCATCAGGAAGGCGTTCACGGCGCGAAAGTACCGGACCCTGGCGCTGGAACGGGGTCTTTTTCGCTACTCCATCGTCTATCTGTTTGTGCTGTTTTTCGCCATCATCGTCGAAGGCATCGTGGCCTTCTGACCCCCGCCGACAAAAAAATCCGCGAATCGGTTTGGCAGTCGTTTCTGGGGCAAGTATATTCACATTTTTTTTATGTTGACCTGAATCAGTCAGGTCCGGGAGAAAGGACAGAGTCTTGGCCCAGATATTTTCCAAGTGGACCAATCACCTGCCGCACATTGTCCTGCTTGGCGTGATTTTTGGCGGCGTCAGCTCCGTCGCCTTCGTCTGGTATTATTTCTCGCCGTCGTACCTGGAAGTAGGTTATCGCCCGACACAGCCGGTGCCGTACAGCCACAAGCTGCACGCGGGTGATCTGGGGATTGACTGCCGTTACTGCCACACCTCGATCGAGCGCTCGCAGGAAGCAAATATCCCGCCGACGCAGACCTGCATGAACTGCCATACGACGATTCTCCCCGATAGCGACAGGCTGGCCCCGATCCGCGAAAGTTTCGCAACGGGAAAGCCGATCCAGTGGGTGCGCGTGCACATGCTTCCCGAATATGCCTACTTTCCGCATAACGTGCATCTGCGAGCTGGGATCGGCTGCGCCAGTTGTCACGGCAATGTGGCGGCCATGGAAGAGGTCGAGCAGAAACGACCGTTGAGCATGGGCTGGTGTCTCGACTGCCATCGCAATCCCGACATGCATCTGCGGCCCATTGATCAAATTACGAACATGACGTGGGAACCACCGTCAGACCAGCTCAAATTCGCCGAGCGCGTCAAGAAAGAGAAGAATCTCCAGCCGCCGGAGGACTGCTCCGCATGTCATCGATGAAAGCGACAAGCCAGTCAGCGGGCAAGACATATTGGCGCAGCCTGAACGAGTTGGCTGAGACGCCGGAGTATCGGAACATCCTGGAACGCGAGTTTCCGGAGAATGCCGCGGAAATGAAGGATCCGGTGACGCGCCGTGAGTTTTTGTCGCTGATGGGCGCCTCGGCCGCGCTGGCCGGCCTGACGGGGTGCCGGAAACCGATGGATTACATCGTGCCGTACGTGAATCAGCCGGAAGAGGTCGTGCCGGGGATTCCACTGGAATACGCCAGTACCATGCCGCTTGGCGAGGAGGCTTACGGCCTGGTCGTCACGGCGAATGAAGGCCGGCCGACGAAGATCGAGGGCAATGCCCAACATCCCGATACCCAGGGGGCCGCGAACAGCTTTATGCTGGCGTCGATCTTGAATCTTTACGACCCGGACCGGACACGAAGAACGCAGAAGAACGGCGTCGTCGAGGCAGGCGTGGCGGGTTGGCCGGCATTCGTCGGGGCATGGGCGCCTTTGAAGGCATCGCTGGCGGCAAACGGCGGGTCCGGACTGGCCGTACTCAGCGAGTCCCTCTGCTCGCCGACCGCGGCACGCGTGATTCGGGAGTTTCAAGCGGCGTTTCCGCAGGCGAAATGGGTGACGTACGAGCCGGTCAGCAATGAGAATATTTATGCCGGTGTCAACGCTGCGACTGGGGCCGCACGGCGGCCGCTGTACCATTTCGACAAGGCTGACGTGGTATTGGCGCTCGATTGCGATTTTCTCCTCATGGAGAGCGGCAACGTGCGCCATGCGAAGGAATTCTCACGGCGTCGTCGGGTGAAGAATCGGCAAGATTCGATGAATCGCGTGTATGCTGTGGAGGGCGTGTACTCACTGACTGGGGGGGTGGCCGATCACCGGCTGCGGCTGCGGAGTACGCAGATTGGTGCCTTCGCGGCGGCACTGGCTCGCGAGCTGGAGCAACAGGGGTTGAACGTCGCCGGCGCGGATGCGGTCGGCAGTGCCGGCGGCGGGATTGACCCGAAGTGGCTCAAGGCGGCGGCTCAGGACCTCCGGCGCGCTGGGAGCAAGGGATTGGTTGTTGCGGGCCGCCGGCAGCCGGCAGCCGTGCATGCATTGGCCTGCTCCATCAATGCGGCCCTCGGTGCGACCGGGACGACGGTGACGTACGTTGAGCCCCGGGACAGCTTTTTGTCAGACCGCAACGGCTTACAGCAGCTTGTCGCCGATATCAACGGTGGCAGCGTCGATACGCTTGTGGTCCTTGGTGGCGATCCGGTTTACAACGCTCCGGCAGATCTGGATTTTGCGGCGGCGATGAAGAAGGTGAAGACGAGCATTCAATTGAGCCCGTTGGCGGATGCCACGTCGCGGCTGGCGACGTGGCATATTCCGCAGTCGCATTTTCTTGAGAGCTGGGGGGATGCACGGGCGGCCGACGGTTCGCTGAGCGTCACGCAACCTCTCATCGCGCCCCTGCATGAGAGCCGGAGCATCATTGAATTCGTCCATTTTCTGGCAACGGGCGAAGATCTTTCGGTTCTCGCCGCGTCGTCTGCGACGGTTGAGGCGGGGGCCGTGGGAAACGGCGGCACGTCGATGGATCTTGTGAAAACGACATGGCAGGAGATTCTCGGGGCGTCGGGTTTCGCGGGGAAATGGCGACGTGTCCTTCACGACGGGATTTTGTCCGACAGCGCGTACGCCAAGGTTGCGGCCCGCATCGAGGCGGACGGACTCTCTGATTTTCTCAGGTCGAATCCGGTCGGAGACGGTTCGGGAACGGGCATGGAGATTGTTTTTCAGGCGTCGCCGTCCGTTCTTGACGGGCGTTACGGCAACAACGGCTGGATGCAGGAGCTGCCGGACACCGTGACAAAGCTTACGTGGGACAATGCGGCGCTTCTAAGTCCGGCGACGGCGGCGGCACTTGGCGTTCGATCCGAGGATGTTTTGCAGTTGAGCCTTGGGGGAAGGCAGGTGGAACTTCCGGCGTGGATCGTGCCGGGGCATGCAGACGAGACGGTGACGGTCGAGCTGGGTTACGGTCAGAATCTTGGGCGTGTGAGCGAGGGTGCGGGCGCCAGTGTCTACACGTTGCGGACATCGCAGGACCCGGACATGGCGGTCGGTGTGCAGATAGAGAAGACGGGCAGGACGTACGCTCTGGCGGGCACTCAGGATCATCACAGCATGAAGCAACGGGCCCTGTTGCGTGAAACGACGCTCGAGGAGTACCGGAGAACGGGGGAATTCCATCCTGAGCTTGTGCACGCACCTCATCATCGCAACATGTGGAAAGCGCACGACTATTCCGAGGGTTACCAATGGGGCATGGCCATTGATCTGACGACCTGCATCGGGTGCAATGCGTGTACTCTCGCCTGCCAGAGCGAGAACAACATTCCGGTTGTCGGCAAGGCCCAGGTCAAGAAGGGCCGCGAAATGCACTGGATCCGGGTCGACCGGTATTTCAAGGGCGACGTGGACGATCCCGAGATGCGGTATCAGCCGGTGCCATGTATGCACTGTGAAAACGCGCCATGCGAGCAGGTTTGCCCGGTTGCGGCAACGGTGCATGACCGTGAGGGGTTGAATGTGATGGTGTACAATCGCTGCATCGGCACACGTTACTGCGCAAACAACTGCCCGTTCAAGGTGCGGCGTTTCAACTTTTTCAACTACACGAAAACGACGCCTGAATTGCGGAAGATGGGAAACAATCCTGACGTCACGGTGCGCTCGCGCGGCGTCATGGAAAAATGCACGTATTGCGTTCAGCGCATCAACCGCGCGAAGATTCGGGCGAAACAGGAGGACCGCGGGGTCCGAGACGGTGAGATCCAGACGGCCTGTCAACAGGCATGTCCGGTAGATGCCATCTTTTTCGGAGATATCAATGGGAACAACGGCACGACAGAGGTGCAGCGGCAGAAGGCGTCGGATCGGAATTATCAAATGCTCGAGGAGTTTAACCTTCGGGTGCGGACGAGTTATCTGGGCGAGGTTCGAAATCCGAATCCCGAATTGCACGGCACCTGACTTATGAGTGCAAATAATCCAGACAGCGGCGCGGCTGCCCTCGAGCCGCCTCTCATCGCCGGGAACCAGACGTTCGGTACGGTATCCGAGCGGATCAGTAGAATCCCGGAAGTGGAGCTCAGGAAGACGCCGATCGCTTGGTGGATCTGCTTTTTGATCTCGGTATCAATTACCGGGGTCATGACGGCGCTGATCGGCTACCTCTTCTGGGAAGGGATCGGGGTCTGGGGTGTGCAGAACCCGGTTGGCTGGGGGTTCGCCATTGTAAATTTCGTTTTCTGGATCGGCATCGGTCATGCAGGCACGTTGATTTCGGCCATTCTTTTCCTGTTCCGCCAGCGGTGGCGCACATCGATCAACCGGTTTGCCGAAGCCATGACGATTTTCGCCGTGATCTGTGCCCTGATGTTTCCGGGTATTCACATCGGCCGGCCATGGCTGCCGTATTTCATGGCACCGATCCCGAACCAGATGGGTGTCTGGCCGAATTTCCGCAGCCCGCTGCTGTGGGACATGTTCGCGGTCAGTACGTATTTTACCGTGTCTTTGATGTTCTGGTATGTCGGTTTGATCCCGGACTTTGCGACCTTGCGCGACCGTGCCACCAACCGGATCCGGCGGTGGATTTGCGGTTTTCTTTCGCTGGGCTGGCGCGGCAGCAACCGGCAGTGGCGGCATTACGAGAAGGCATACCTGATCCTGGCGGGTCTGGCGACGCCGCTGGTCTTGTCGGTGCACTCGGTG
>CAUZRT010000020.1:0-19498 GCA_963582235.1 Lentisphaeria bacterium | reverse complement strand
TGGCGTCCCAAAATTCTTTGCCGGATAATCGGCAATAATTAATTTTGAATCGATGGCTTGAATTAAGTCCACTGTGCATGGATCTATGTTGCCACCTAAAGATCAACATAGTCGAAATCGATTACGAGTAGATCGATTTCGAGTGGTGATGCGCACTGCGGGTCCAAATGACCTCTCATCGCGTTTTATGACATCATTGTGTGTCAATCGGTCTCTGCCTATGCGCACCGCCGCATATCACTCGTAATCGATCCATTCGTAATCGATCTGCATTCTACCGAAGTCAGTCCCACGTTGACAAACACCAAAATCCCAGAAAGAATTTTCGGGGTATCGCACCAGGCATCCCCCCCCCATGCGATTCAAGCTCATCTGTTTCGATCTCGATGGCACGCTGATCGACGACACCGAGTACATCTGGTCGACGCTGCATGACGCATTCGATGTACCGCATGAAATCCGCCGACAATACTACAGCGACTTTCTCGAAGGAAGAATCACGTACGAAGAGTGGTTCGCGACGGATATTCAGGAATGGGTGAAACGCGGTAAGGGGCGGCTGGATCTCGTACGTGTCATCAAGCAGTTGCGCGTTATGAACGGCGCCGAGGAACTGCTCGCCAAACTTCGTACCGACGGCTACCGGCTGGCGATAGTGTCGGGCTCACTCGATTTGGTGGTCGAAACACTGCTCCCGCACGCCCACTTCGATCATGTACTGATCAATCAAATCAAATTCCATGCGGACGGTCGGATCGCGGGCGGCAACGCAACGCCGTACGACATGGACAAGAAAGCCGACGGGCTCAGAACGATCGCCGCCGCCGAGGGTCTTGACCTTTCCCAATGCGTTTTTGTCGGTGACAATGAGAACGACGTTCAAATTGCCGCCGCCGCCGGCTTCACCATCGCCTTCAATTCGAAGTCGGAACGTTTGAACGCTGTTGCCGATGTCGTCGCTGCGCGCAAGGACCTGCGGGACGTCCGCCAGTTGATTGGTGAGGATTAGCGCAACAAATTACAATTAAATCGAGTTAGCCGGATTCGCCGGGACTTTTTATCCGTTTTTCGTAATCGCCCCATTTGTAATCGATTACGAGTGAAGTGCTGTTGAGTCTCAATTAACAAATTCTATACGATCGAGTTAACCGGCTTTGCCGGGGCGCTGATTCTACCGTAGGATAGAATCAAAGTCATGCAGCAGGTTTAAGCATCGTCAGATTTCAGCAACTCCGGCTCGCGGCGGAAGGCGACGAAGCCGCCGCCGGCCACTTCCTTGACTTCGGTGTCAAAAACGGCGGTCAAATCGGCGTACTGCTCGGCACTCAATTGAAAATCGGCGGCTTGGATAGAGGCATCGAGTTGCGACTTGGAACTGACTCCGATGATAGCGCTGGTGACGCCCGACGCGTAGAGGTTCCATGCCGTCGCCAGCGTTGCCGGGTGGACCTCGAGATCGGCGGCCATACCGAGAAAGCCTGACACCCCATCGCCGTATTCCGCCAGCCAATCGCCAAGGCGGTGATCGCCCGATCCGCGTGAGTCCTCCGGAAGTCGCTCGCCGGGACGATACTTGCCGGTCAGCAGCCCTATCGCCAGCGGCCGGTATGTCGTGATGACAACCTTCCCGGCGACAGCCTGCGGCAGAATCTCCACCTCTATGCCGCGCTCGATCAGATTGTACGGAACCTGGTTGCAGACCAGTGGTGCCCAGCCGTTCTCCGCCGCAATCGCATTTGAATGAGCATACAGCCAGGCCGGATAATTCGAACACCCGACGTAGCGGGCTTTGCCCCTCTCGACGACGTCGTTGAGGGCGCGCATGATCTGCACGCAGTCCATCCCCTGCTTCGGCCAGTGAATCAGAAAAAGATCGACATGGTCCATCTGCAACCGCTGTAGGCTTTCGTCTATACTGCCGACAATGCTGTCGTAATCGATACCCTTATGGACCTTGGTCGTCAAGAACATTCTATCGCGGCGTCCGCTGCAGATCGCACCAAGGATCTCCTCCGTGCGCCCATCACAATACATGGCCGCCGTATCGACAAAGTTGATGCCGGCATCCAGGGCGACACCGAGGATCTGATCCGATTCCTCCTGATCACAGCGCACGCCGAACATCATTGTTCCGAGACAAAGGCAGGATACCTGCTCTGCGGTGGTTCCAAAGGTCCTGTATTTCATACCAATACTCTCTCCTGAAACAGCTATTTGTAGTTCGTCAAGGCGGCGGCTGGAGGAGGCGGCAAAGTAGTCCTACCGTACGGTAGGATTTCCCTATGTCTTGCCCGGCTGCCCGCGCGTAGCCCCGGCTTCGCAACGGCGATAATATAACATCGGTCTGAGACTTTCATAAAGGATCGTCCGCACGAAGCTCTATTCACACGGGTGAAATGCAGAGCCGGTCGCCAGGGTGTATAGTATCTACGTGTTTTTGCGGAGTCTGCAAAAACAATTTGCTGTCGCACCATCGGAATACTCAAACGTTGAAGATTAACTTTCTCCCCGAGTCGGTGATTCCGCCATGGAAACCATGATATCAGTTGCACAGGCCGAGGGAATCATCAAGGCAAACGTCTCGATGCAGCCGGCGATCGACGTGCCATTTGATCATATTCATGGCCACGTACTGCGCGAGGACATCGCCGCCGACCGCGATATCCCGCCCTTCGATCGTGCTACCATGGATGGCATTGCGTTGTGCGTATCGGCGTGGCACAGGGGGCGCCGCGAATTCGCCGTGGCCGGCGTCGTGCCGGCCGGTCAAGCGCCGCCGGCCCTGCCCGACGACAGCAGTTGCCTCGAGATCATGACCGGTGCCATGATGCCGGAAGGCGCCGATTGCGTTGTCCGCATCGAGGACGTGACGATTGCAGGGCCGATGGCGAAAATCAAGGAGAGCGTTGAACTCGAGCTGATGAAGAATGTCCATCCGCGCGGGTCGGACTGCGGTGCGGGTCGTTCGCTGCTGCGGGCCGGGACCCGGTTGCTGTCGCCGCAGGTCACGATCCCGGCATCCACCGGGAAGACGACAGTGACGGTGGACAAGCGACCGCGAATCGCCATCGTGGCGACGGGCGATGAAATCAAGGACGTGCCCGATGACGTCGAGATCTACGAGATCCGCCAGACCAACACACATGCGATGGCGGCCGGCCTGCGTAATCAGGGATATACTGACGTTACCCTGCATCACTTCCGGGATGACAGCGTCGCGCTTGGCGATGGGCTGGCGGTGATTCTCGATGCGTCCGACGTCGTCATCCTCGTCGGCGGCGTCTCCATGGGTAAGTTTGATCTGGTCCCTGAGGTTCTCGACGAACTTGGCATTACGGGCCTGTTCCACAAGGTCCGACAACGCCCCGGAAAGCCATTCTGGTTCGGCGTCAGCGCCGCGCAACAGCCGGTGTATGCGCTGCCGGGAAATCCCGTTTCAGCGCTCATAGGATTTCATCGTTTTATACTGCCGCAGCTCGAACGCTCGGCTGGAATGGAGGAGATGTGTCCGGAATGCGCGGTCCTGGCCGGAGCGTTCGAATTCGATAAACCGTTGACCTACTTCCTGCCGGTCAAACTCAGCTTTAATGCCAAGGGACAGCGGCTGGCGATCCCCGTCCACATCAACGGCTCCGGTGATTTTGCGGGCCTTGTTCAGAGCGACGGCTTCGTCGAGTTGGATGAGGGCAAAAGTAACTTTGCCGCCGGCACAGTCGTGCGCCTGTTTCGCTGGCGGTGCTAGGTATGTCTGTGATTAACAATTCCAAAGACGCAACAATCGACGAGCGCGAAGCACAATCGGCGCCGGCAGCACCGTTACGCGATCGCTTTCATCGCCCCATAAACGATCTTCGCATCTCAGTCATCGATGCCTGCAATTTCCGCTGCAATTATTGCATGCCGATTGAAAAGTTTCCCGAGTACTACTCGTTTTTGCATCCCAGGGAGCGCTTGACATTTGCGGAAATCGCGCGGCTCGTGCGCCTGTTCGTGCCACTGGGCGTCCGGAAAATCCGGCTGACGGGAGGCGAACCGCTCTTGCGAAAAAACCTGGCGGAACTGGTGACAATGATCCGGGCGATCGACGGGATCGAGGATCTGACGCTAACGACAAACGGATACTGGCTTGGGCAGCATGCCGCGCCCCTCAAGGAGGCGGGACTGCAGCGCATCAACGTCAGTCTCGACGCCATCGAGGACAGTGTGTTCGCGGCAATGAACGGACGCGGGATCGGCATCGCCCGTGTCCTGGATGGCATTCGAGAAGCGAACCGGGTGGGGCTCACGCCAGTAAAAATCAATACCGTGGTGCAAAAAGGCGTGAACGACGATTCCCTGATGGATATGGTCACATTCTGCCGGGAGCACGGACATGTCCTTCGCTTTATCGAGTATATGGACGTGGGCAATCTGAATCATTGGCAGCGGCACCAGGTCGTGCCGGCAGCTGACATTGTCCGGCAGATCGATGCGGTTTATCCCCTTCACCCGGTCGCCCCGAACTATCGCGGCGAGGTGGCACAGCGATACGCGTTTGACGACGGTAAGGGTGAGGTCGGGTTTATTGCGTCCGTAACGAAACCGTTCTGCGGCACGTGCCACCGGGCACGCCTATCTGCCGACGGCCGGCTTTACACCTGCCTTTTCGCGGGCACCGGCAGCGATCTGAGAGGGCTTCTGCGCAATGGCGTGGCCGATGCGGTCATCAGCGATCGGCTCCGTGAAATCTGGACGCACCGCGACGACAGGTATTCGGAACTGCGGGCCTCAGACAACAACAACAACAACCCGCCGAAAGTCGAAATGTATCAGATCGGCGGCTAAGGGAGAGGCTTGGAAACTGAATACTCGATACTCGATACTAAATTATGACGAAATTGTCACACCTCAATTCGGACAATAAGCCGACCATGGTGGACGTCAGCGGTAAGCAGGTGACGAAGCGGATCGCCCACGCAAGGGCCCTCGTCTACCTGCCGCCGGAGGTAGCCGCTAAGCTGGAAGCCGGCGAAATAAAAACGGCCAAGGGCCCGGTTTTTCAGACGGCCGTCATCGCCGGGACAATGGCGTCTAAACAGACCAGCGACCTGGTCCCGTTTTGCCACCCGCTGAATCTGGAGAAGTGCAAAATAAAGATCGAAATGAACGACAATGCCGAAGCAGTCATCGATTGCGTCGTCAGCGTTCACCACAGGACCGGCGTCGAGATGGAAGCACTCACCGGGGCCAGCGTGGCGGCACTGACGATTTACGATATGTGCAAGGGCTTATCCCACGACATCGAGATTCGATCGACGCGATTGATTGAGAAGCAAGGCGGCAAGAGTGACTACAAACGGCAATCCTGACGAAGCAGAAACCCCACGGACGCCAAAGCAGCCCGGTTTCACCTTCAACCCCTTCGAAATGGCGTTCGCCGGACATTCCAATTCCGGCAAGACCACCCTGATCACACGACTGATCGAGTCCTTTTCAACCACTCGCCGGGTTGGCTACGTCAAGCACGACGCCCACCGGTTCAACATGGACCAGCCGGGTAAGGACACCCACCGGGCCGCGGCGAGCGGTGCCGATCGCGTGTTTATAAGTAATGAGGACCGAGCCGCGCACCTGTTCGCCGGCGCCATCGATTCGTACCAGCGCCCCCGGCTCATGCTGGACATGGACCTGGTCTTTGTCGAAGGTTACAAGGCCACCGCCATTTCGAAGATTGTCGTCATTGACGAAGGCGAAGAGATCATCGAAGGTGTCCATGACCGCTCGATCACGGGGATCGCGGCGTTTGCCGGGCAAACTGCGCAGCCGCCGGCAAGCTTGAGGAATCGCCGGGAGCCGTACTTCAATCGTGATGATATCGACGGCATACGCGGATTCATCGATGTGGAATTCGGCCGCCTTACCGAGCGGCGTGGGCTGACCGGTCTTGTGCTCACGGGCGGCCACAGCATGCGAATGCAACGGGACAAGGCGACGTTGCTCTTCGAGGGCAAGACACAGGTGGAACGCGCGTATGAACTGCTGGCACGATTCTGCACGCCGGTATACGTATCCAACCGAAAGGAACAGGAAGTGGACGCGGGCCAGATCGGCCGGCGTCAGATTCATGACGTGTTTCTGGGGTTTGGCCCCATGGGCGGGATCCTGTCCGCAATGTCGACGCTCCCCGCGATGGCCTGGCTTGTACTCGCCTGTGATTTGCCGCTGGTCGATGAAGCGACAGTGGCACATCTGTTGAAACACCGTAATCCGTTCCGAATGGCGACGGCTTACAGCAGCGTCAATGACGGGTTTCCCGAACCGTTATGTGCGGTTTACGAACCGAAGGCGGTCTTTCAACTTCTCCATTTTCTCGGACTCGGCTATCGCTGTCCGCGCAAGGTATTGATTAACTCCCCCATTGAGCTGCTGGCGCAGCCCAACGAGACCGCGCTGTTGAACGTCAACCACCCCGAGGAGTACGAGCAGGCCAAACGCCTGCTGGCAGGGACGGCTGCTGAGTGAAGCGGCTGCGAGTACCCGTACCGTCTCACGACCCCGGGAATGGTGCCAGGGCCCAGACCGCCGCAATCGACGCAGTCCCCTGAGTCGACGATAAACTACGCCCGGCAACGCGGGCAGTACGACCGGGAGTCGCGCCCCTCCGGCGCGGACGGCTTCGTCAGTTGCTCCCACATCGATGCCCCAGTTCCCGATTGCTGTTCGCAACTGCGTTGCGAGCACCGCAACGGACCATTCGCGGGTGTCGGCCGCAACACCGCTCTGAACGTCGTGCGTAGAGCAGCCAACGGGAATTTCAAATTGAGCACGCCGCGACGCACATAATCGCGAAACACCGGATTGGTCGGTCGCTCGGCCCCAACGGCCAGCGGATGAAAAACCGTAAGCAGATCGCGTGCAGCCAAGTTGGTTGCGCGGATCGCCGGCGGCATGGCGCCAGCACCATGACGGCCAGAAGCTTGCGACGCTCGCCCCGGTCCTTCGGATAGAGATGCCGGTGGCCGCAAAATTATTCGATGTACACAGGGATCAAGAGGATGACGAGCCCGAGTGCCACCGGCAGGATTACACTGGCGAATCCTTTGATCCACACCAGTGCCGGCGCCGCGACGAGGAGATCGAGAAAAAGAACCGAGCACAGTAACGAAAGTGTCGTCGTTGTGGCACGAAAGTCGTTGCGCCTTTCACGAATGGGCAGGCAACGCGCCGCAGACAACACGTTATTGTTCACTTAATCGACGAGCCACATCGCCAAAGCGTTGTCGATGACCCTTAATAAGCGCCTAAATCCCAAGTCCGGATCACCGATCCCCGAGTCCCGAATCCCAAGTCCCTACTCATCCGTGTGCATGAACCACGCAATGAGCACAGTTGACCCAGCCGGAGTCGCCATCTGTATAGATCTCTTTTTTCCAGATGGGCAGGCGCACCTTGATTTCATCGATGATGAACTGACAGGCCGCAAATGCCGGCCCACGATGCACACCGCTGACCCCGATCCATACGGCGATATCGCCGATCGCCAGGCTGCCGGCGCGATGGACGCAGACGGCGCCGATAATGTCGAACTTTTCCTTGGCCTCGGCCAGGATCATGGCTGCCTCCGAATCACAGAGGGCCGGGTAGGCCTCGTACTCGAGCGAACACACGTCGCGCCCCTCATTGTGATTGCGAACCCAACCCTCGAAGGTCACGAAACCGCCGCCCCGCGGATCCGCGAGGCGCCGCGTTAATTTCCCCGGATCGATCGGTTTGTCCGAAAGTTCAAACATGGGAGGGCCTTTTTCATCACTGTGCCGACACGCTCTGCCTGTGTCGGCTGGCTTCAGCCGACGCGCCCCGCTAGCCACGGGCTTTAAGCCCGTGGTCATCTCCGGAATCGTACCCGTGCAGCCGGGCTTCAGCCGGCTGGGTTCCGTGGCCGTTCAGTCAACACCGGCAGCAGCCGGTGCCTGACCATGCAGCCCGCTAAAGCGGACAGTACAGATAGACGGCCGCTCTCACAAATGGCATCCGGTTTTACCCGCACGGGTCGAATTGTACCAAAAAACCATCGAACCGCACGAATTCTCGTGTATTTGGTGGTTGCCTGCAGGCGAATTCGGTCTTCAGCCGCCGGCGATGGGCGGGATGAAGACGACACTGTCATTGTCATTCAGGGGTGTGTCCCAGTCGCGCAACTCATCATTTACAGCCAGCCGCAAGGCATCGGGATCCAACTGAAATCCGTGCTCTGCCTGCAGTTCACGATACAACTCAACAGCGGTTGAAGCCACCGTCTGCACGCTTTCCTCCGAGCACCCGCGCAGCTCACGAAGAACGGCGAAATACTGTATCTTGATTGTCTTTGCCGGCATGCTTTCTAATTCGGACTGATCAGCGACGTCACGCCTTCGATTGTGCTTTCCCTCAGCATGGCTTCCGCCTGTTCTTCAGCCGCCTTCAAGCTCATGCCCATGATCACCTGCTGCACGTGCGGCAAATAGCGCGGAGCCAGACTCAGAGTACGAATGCCAATGCCGATGAAGAACGGCACGTACCGAGCCTCGTGCGCCATTTCGCCGCATACGGAAATATCCTTACCGTGTCGCGCGGCCGCGGCGGCGATCCGCTTCAGGGAACGCAAGACGGCCGGATGATGCGGCAGATAATAGGATGCCACTTTTTCGTTGGCACGGTCAACCGCGAGCATGAATTGGATGAAATCGTTGGTGCCAATACAGAAGAAATCCGCTTCCTTGGCCATGTCATCAATGATTTCGACGACCGATGGTATTTCGACCATCATGCCGACAGACGGTCCCTTATGATGCGGCAGCCCGGCGCGCTTCAGCTCCGCAATGCATTCGTTGACAACGACCTTTGCCTGGCGGAAATCGTCAATCGAGGAAACCATGGGAAACATGATACGCAGGGTGTCAGCACGATCGGCGCCGGCGCGCAGAATGGCGCGCGTCTGCTGCTTGAAAATGTCCGGGTGCGTCAAGGCAAAACGGATCGAGCGCATCCCCAGATGGGGATTGGCATCCCGGGCGTTGTCATAGTACGCCAGGACCTTGTCGCCACCGATATCGAGCGTGCGAATGGTGACCTCCTGCCCCTCCGTCTTACCGAGAAGTTCTCGGTAGATCGGCAGTTGCTCCTCCTCCGTCGGAAAATCGGCGCGAATCATAAAGGGAAATTCGGTCCGGTACAGACCGACGCCCTCGGATTTCAATTCGTTGGACAGATTGACATCCACGAGCAGATTGATATTGGACATCAGGCGAATACGAGTGCCGTCCAGGGTACGCGTTTCCGGCTGCATCTGCGCCTTTAATTCACTGAGCTTTTCGACCGTGCGAAAGCGCTTCTCATACTCACGTACGACCTTCCGTGACGGATTCAGAAAGATGCGGCCGGCGGCTGCATCGAGCAAGGTCTCGACGTTCGGCGGGATGTGCAGAAGACGGGGATTATCGGCAATGACCATGGGAATCTGAAGTGAATTGGCAAGAATCGAGACGTGCGACGTGACGCCGCCGCTCACCATGATGATGCCGGCGACGTTCTCGGTCGACAGTTTCAGAATTTCCGACGGATACAACTCACGGGTGATGACGATCCGCCCCTGGCACTCGAAGGTCATCTCGTTCCGATCACCGACGAGATTTCTGTACAGCCGCACCGCTAGATCTTCAACGTCCTTCGCCTTCTCGCGCATGTACGCGTTATCATTGCGTATCAGCAGGTCCACGGATTCGGACGCGACTTCCAGCAGCGCCGCAGTCGGATCCGCGCCGGCCTCGATACGCTCGACCATCTTGCCAGTGAACTGGGTGTCCTTCAAGAGAAAAATATGCGCCTCGAAAATCAGCGCGGCGACGTCCGACAACTGTTCACCGACGCTGGCCTGCAGGGCCTCGAGCTGTTCTTCGGTCCGGGCCACCGCCGACTGAAATTCGGCAAGCGTGGTGGTTGTCTTCGGGGTCTCGTTCTGCAGTCGGCGGAACGACTTGTCATGGTCGAAGACAACACCTTCGGCCATCGCCAGACCTTCAGCAGCGACTTTCGCGGATATCAGCTGCTCCTTCGTGTCCCACTGTTCCTCGACCCGTTCCCGGCGCCGCCCGCGAAGTGCCATGAGAATGCGTGCGTTTTCGATGTGGCTGGCCAACTGCGACGCCGTCGCGCGCATGGCCATGACGTCATTACCGGTAAAATCGTTGCCGCTTTCCCGCCGGACGACAAGGACGCCGACCTTTTCGATACCGCGGATAATGGGTACCGCCAGAAAGGCGTCGAACGGTTCTTCGTTGATGTCCGTAAAATGCTTGTACCGCGGGCTCTGGCTCGCCGCCGGTTCGCAGATCGGCTCCTGGTCCTTAAACGCATGCCCAACGAGCCCCTCTCCGGGATGCAGACGGACCTGGCCGATGGAACTCGGATTCAGCCCGGTTGTCGCCTTCAGCACGAGTTCCTCGCTGTCATCTTCGTAGATGTAGATCGAGCAGACCGCCGCGTCGACATGCTCGGCCACCATTTCCACGATGCGCTGCAGAAACGCCTCAATATTGGCGCTGCCGGCCAGCATAGCGCTGAGCTCGCCGACATCGCAGATGAGGCCGAGGTGGCTGCGCTCGTCTGAGCGTTTTCTTTTCGAGGATGCCATGGCAATTGAATTTTAGATTCCCGTCCGTCGATTCACCGGCCGGGGCGGTCCCGCAAATCCGGAACCGTGCGCGGTCACGTCCGTAACCTATGCACTGACTGGATAATGATAACATAATCGCGAAAATCAGCAATTGCGAAAAAAAACGGTCCCACAACTTTATGCAGGCCGGCTAACCGATTGCCTCGTTCCCGGTTTCGCCCGTGCGGATCCGGTGGCATTCCTCGAGCGCCATGACGAAGATCTTGCCGTCGCCGATCTCGCCGGTCTTGCTGGCCTCGATGATGGCATCGACCGCCGGCTTGACGAAATCGTCGTTGACGCCGATCTCGATTTTTACTTTTTTCAGAAGCGTCCCGATCTCCTTGTGACCGCGGTAGACCTCGGCTTCGCCCTTCTGCCGGCCACGGCCCACCGCGTTGGTGACGGTCACCAGGTGAATACCGTTGTCTTCGAGTTTGTCGAGGACGTTATCAAGCTTGTCGGACTGAATGATTGCAACAATGTATTTCATCAGCGGGTCTCCTCTATTCTAATATCGTGTACGCATTCTCGGCGTGGTCCGTCAAATCCAGACCCATTCGCTCCGAGTTCTCATCCGTCCGCACGCCGACTATCACGTCGATGATCTTCAGCAGCACGAACGAGATGACAAACGAATAGATTGTCGTATAGATCACAGCCTGTACCTGGATCCCAACCTGACTGGGATTTCCGTAGAAAAGCCCGTTCGTGTCATTGCCGGGAACGACAGAAGTGGCCCACAGGCCCGCAGCGACGGCGCCCCACATGCCGGCGACGCCGTGGACGCCGAAGACATCCAGGGAATCGTCATAGCCAATCCTTTTCTTGATGACGGCAATGGCAAAATAAGCACAGACACTGGCGCCGAAGCCGACGCCGATGGCGCCCATCGGGGTGACGTAACCGCAGGCCGGCGTGATGGCGACCAAACCGGCAACCGCGCCGGTGATCATGCCGAGCATGGTCGCCTTACCTGTAAAGATGCGATCAATGATTGCCCACGTCAGCCCGGCCGTCGCCGTGGCGACGTGCGTCCCGACAAAGGCATTGGCCGCCGACGCGTTCGAGGCAAGGGCACTGCCGGCATTGAAGCCGAACCAGCCGAACCACAGCAATGCCGCACCCAATGCGGCAAACGGCAGATTGTGCGGCGGCGAAATCTTGTCAGGATACCCCTGCCGCTTGCCGAGGACAAAGGCCGCGGCCAGAGCAGCGACGCCGGCATTGATGTGTACAACCGTGCCGCCGGCGAAATCCAGGGCGCCTTTACCACCAAGCCCGAAGAAGCCCTTGGCCCCACCCCAGACCCAATGGCACACCGGACAGTAGACCAGCAGCAGCCACAAGGCCATGAACAGGCAGAAGGCGCCGAACTTCATGCGCTCGGCAAAAGCGCCGAGAATCAGGGCCGGAGTGATGATGGCGAACATGCCCTGGAACATCATGAAAAGGACATGCGGTATGGTACCTCTGGCCTCATAACCGACGCCTTTGAGGCCCACGTACTTGAAGTTCCCCATCAGCCCGCCCAGCATATCGTCGCCAAAGGCCAGGCTGTAGCCGACGAGGACCCACAGAATCGTCATCAAGCACATGCACATAAAGCACTGCATCAAGACCGAAAGGATATTCTTGCGCCGCACCAGACCGCCGTAAAAAAACGCCAGGCCCGGGGTCATCAGAAGGACAAATGCTGAGGCCACCAACATCCACGCCGTGTCGCCCGTGTCGATACCCTCGGACTGGTCCGCAGCCAGCGCCGTGCCCGGCAGCAACAGACTCAAAAACAGAATTCCAAACAATAGAAAGATCCGGGTATTCATGCCACGCTCCTCCTCCGCTGGTTAATGTTTATGGGAAGCGGTTGTTATCACCGTCCCCAATGGTGCTCGATCCGCACTCGCATTGCCACTACACTTCCGCTATATTACCTCCTCTCCACGGCTTTATTGTCATTGTTGATCGAAGACGCGATGGCCGATCGGCTCGACACGATCACCCCGCGATCTCAAACGAAATCAACGGGAGCATGTCACATGCCAACGATGCTTGTGGTTATTTAAAATTCTAATTTTGAGAAAGTTATGAAAGTAAACGTGCCATTGGCGATGGGCAGCGCCCGATATTTTTTAACAAAATCGTAAGGTTTTATTTGAAATTAGTGTATTTATTACAAAACCGTAAGACATCCAGCGAATTCTGACAATCTTTACCCGGGCCCGTCAAGTGAATAGAACCGCCGCCAAACCCCGCCAGAGCAGCCGTAACTCAGTATATGAACTGGAGATCCTCCATCGGATCAGTCATGCCGTCGTGCACCAGCATGACGTCCATTCCCTGATGCAGGAGGTGCTCGAAATCCTCGATCACGAGATGGGCATGCGCCGGGGCACGTTGACGCTGCGCCGACCGGCCACCGATGTACTCGTCATCGAGGCATCCAAAGGGCTGACACGGCAGGAAATGCAGCGGGGTCAATACGAGATCGGCGAAGGCATTACCGGCAAGGTCGCGGAGACGCGCAAAGCGGCTCTCGTACCCGACATCAGCAAGGAACCCGGTTTCCTGCATCGCACCGGCTCACGCAAGAATGCCCGCCTTGCCTTCCTGTGTGTGCCGATCATACACAAGCGTGAACTTCTGGGCACCATCAGCATCGACCGGCCGGTTGCGAGCCGGCAGCGGCTGGAAGGCGATCTGGCATTCCTTAAGATCATCGCCACCATCCTCGCTGAGGCCGTCGCCAATATCCAGCTGCAAATGGAGGAGCGGGAGTCACTGCTCGAGGAGAACCGGATGCTGCGACGAGAACTCAACGCACAGTACCGGCCCGGTAACATCATCGGCAATTGCGCGAGTATGCGGCATGTTTACAGCCAGATTGCGCAGGTCGCGAACAGCCCGGCGACGGTCCTCATCCGCGGCGATTCCGGGACCGGCAAGGAGTTGGTGGCGCGGGCCGTCCATTACGGAAGTGACCGGCGTCATGGGGAATTTGTCTGCGTCAACCTGGCGGCGTTGCCGGAGAACTTGATCGAGAGCGAACTCTTCGGCCATGAGAAGGGCGCCTTTACCGGTGCCATGCAGCAGCGACAGGGACGCTTCGAATTGGCCCACGGCGGCAGCCTGTTTCTCGACGAGATCGGCGACATCTCGCCCGGCGTGCAAGTCCGTCTCTTGCGCGTCCTGCAGGAACGGGTCTTCGAACGCGTCGGCGGCAACAAACCGATCAGTGTGAACGTGCGCATCATTGCAGCGACGCGGCGGAATCTCGAGGAGGCGATGGAGCAGAACAGGTTTCGCGAAGACCTGTACTATCGCCTCAACATCTTCCCGATCCATCTGCCGCCGCTACGCGAGCGCCGCACGGACATCACACTGCTCGCCGATCATTTCCTCGAAAAGTACAACAATGCGTATGATAAGACGATCAAACGCATTTCGACGCCGGCCATCAATATGATGATGAGCTACCACTGGCCAGGCAACGCGCGGGAGCTCGAGAACTGCATCGAGCGCGCCGTCTTGTCAACGACAAACGATGTCATTCAGGCGCACGTGCTGCCCGCTTCTCTGCAGACGGCCAAAGCAACGCGAACCGAGATCATACCAACGGACGGCGCCAGTCTGCAGACACTTGTCGATTCATACGAACGCGAAGTCATCGTCGATACTCTGAAAACTCAGCGGGGAAATTGCGCGGCCGCCGCCCGCTTGTTGAAATCAACACCACGCATCTTCAATTACCGGGTGAAAAAACTCGGTATCGAGCCGAGGAATTATAAGTAATATCTCAATGAATCGGAGTCAGAATGGACAACGAAATCATCCGCATCGGAATCATTGGCGCCGGCGACAATACGCGAACGATGCACATTCCGTATCTCCAGAAACTCCCGGGCGTCGAGATTACCAGTGTCTGCAATCGCTCGATTGAATCCGGCAAAAAGGTGGCGGACGAGTTTGGCATTGAAAACGTCTGCGGGCGCTGGGACGAGGTCATCTTGGACGATGACATTGACGCGATCGTCATCGGCACATGGCCCTACAAGCACTGCCAATTCACTTGCGCCGCGCTTCATCGCGGCAAGCATGTTCTCTGCGAAGCGCGCATGGCCATGAATGCCGCCGAAGCCCACGAAATGAACGATACACTGAAACTTTATCCGGAGTTGGTGGGTCAAATCGTTCCGTCACCATTGACCCTGGCCTACGATGCAACGATTCAGGACTTGGTGGCCGACGGATTCTTCGGTGAACTCCTGGCCGTGGATGTTCGCGGCACGTCGCGGTCATTCCTGGACAAGGAAAGTCCCCTCCATTGGCGTCAGGATTTTGACCTCAGCGGCTATAACACCCTGGTCATGGGAATCTGGTACGAGGCGCTCGGTCGTTGGATCGGTCCCGCCCGCAGCGTCATGGCGATGAGTCGCGTGTACGTCAGGCAACGCCGAGAGCCGGACAACGGACGATCCACCGCCGTCCGCGTTCCCGAGCACGTCGATGCCATCGCTGAAATGGATTGCGGAGCACAGGCACGCTTTCAGTTCAGCGCCGTCACCGGACTGGGGTCGCCGGGGCATTGCGCCTGGCTCTACGGCAGCGAGGGCACGCTGTGTGTCGATATCGATCAGGACCGCCTGCGCGGCGGTCGCCGCGGCGATGAGGATCTGAGTGAGATCGATATCAAGCTGGAAAAGAAGGGCGAATGGCGGGTCGAGGAAGAGTTTATAAACGCCATACGCGGCGAGGAAGAGATCGTCCTGACATCGTTTGCCGATGGTGTCAAGTACATGGAATTCACGGAGGCTGTTGCGCTCAGTGCGGAATCCGGCAAAACCGTCCATCTGCCGCTTTAATGACGGTTACGGAAGCGATGCCATGAAGAATCATATAAAGTCAACACCCACCTAGCCGCTGCTCGTCGCAGCCGTTATGCTCAGCGTAACGACACTGATTCATGACGTACGCAGTCGAGGATACCCAGGACAGATGACGCAGGCGCAGGAGAAACTCGAGGACGGGCTGTATGCGGCCATTCATACCAGCCGTGGCAGGATGCTGCTTGCGCTCTACTTGTCACCGCATTCCCATGACGGTGACAAGTTTTGGCGGCCTCGCCGAGGGAACGATGCAAACGAAGGTTCGGACCGGGCAACCCTATTACAACGGTCTTATTTTCCATCGCGTGGTGGCGAACTTTATCACTCAACCGGGTTGTCCACTAAGGATCGGGATCGGAGAACCCGGGTACAGATTTCCCGATGAATTCCATCCGGAGTTGCGCCACGACAGCGCCGGCGGCATGTCGATGGAAAATGCCGGTCCCAATAGCAACGGCAGTCAATTTTTCATCACCCACAAGGCGACACCCAGCCTGGACGACGTGCATTCGGTATTCAGGCGTGTCGTCAAGAACCTCTCCATAGTCCAGCAGATCCAGAAGGGAGACAAGGTTGAAGCCGTCGAGTTTATCCGGGTCGGTGATGCGGCCCGCAACTTCAGTACTGGGCAGGAAGCATTTGATCGACTGCTCAAAGAGCATGAGACCCAGGAGGAAGAAGCCGCAGCCGAGAGAGAACGCAAATTGGCGCGTGTCAAAGGAGGAAAGGGAACGTTAAGCCGCGAGCCGGATCGAGGAGAAATGGCCGAACGCGCTGAAATATGGAATCCGGTTTGCGTTACATCATTCGCGAGGCGGGTAAAGGGGACCAGCCAAAGCGCGGCGCCCGTGCCACCATCCACTACACCGGCGAGTTGCTTTTTGATAGTCGTAAATTCGACAACTCCCGCGACCGCAAGGCGCCGTTCAACGTTGAACTCGGTGCCGGCCGTGTGGTCAAAGTCTGGGAGGAAGCCATTTTGGACATGCGACGGGGCGAGCTGCGGACCATCATCGTGCCGCCGGAGCTTGAATTCGGCGAACGGGGATTCGGCAGTCAGCTGCCGCCCAATTCACATTTGGTATACGAAATTTAACTCATAGACTTCAACTGCAAGGAAAAGCGCATGAATCGTCACTATTTGCACCCTGCGGTCAAATCGGTGGTCGTTGCCGCCATAATGACTGCAGTTGCTCTGCCCTTCGGGCTCGGCCTTTCCACCGGAGCCCAGGAGATCGACGAAGAAGAAGAGGAAAAACTCGAGGACGGGCTGTACGCAGAGATCCGCACGAATCGCGGCAGAATCCTCGCCGAGTTGTTCTTTCATCGTGCGCCATTGACGGCGACCAATTTTATCGGTCTGGCAGAGGGTACCATTCAAGCGACGGTGCGCAAGGGAAAACCATTCTTTGACGGCTTGACATTTCACCGCGTCGTACCGGATTTCGTCATTCAGGGCGGCTGTCCCATGGGCAACGGCAACGGCGGTCCCGGCTACAAGTTTCCCGATGAATTCAATCCGCAACTCCGGCACGAAGGCCCGGGAATTCTGTCGATGGCCAATTCCGGGCCAAATACCAACGGCAGCCAGTTTTTCATTACGCATAAGTCAACGCCGCATTTGAATGATCGGCACTCGGTGTTCGGACGCGTCGTCAAGGGTTTATATGCCGTAGACCTGATTGAAAAAGGGGACAAGATAACGTCCATCAGAATACACCGGGTCGGCGACGTGGCCCGCAACTTCAGATCCGATCAGGAAGCATTCGACCGGCGGTGCAAGGAGGCACAGGATAAACTGGACTACCGGGAGCTCGGGCAGCAACGGGAGACTGAGCAGACGATCGAATCCAAATGGCCCGATGCCGTCAGGACAGACTCGGGATTGCGTTACCTCGTCGACAACGAAGGCGGCGGGGACAAACCGGCAAAGGGCGCGACCGTCACGGTCCATTACACCGGTACGTTGATTGACGGTACGAAGTTCGACAGTTCCCGCGATCGCAATGAGCCCTTCAGCTTTCAGGTTGGCGTCGGCCAGGTCATCAAGGGATGGGATGAGACAATCGTCGATATGCGTAAAGGTGAACGCCGCACGGTAATTGTGCCGCCGCAGCTCGGCTATGGCGACCGGGCGATGGGCAACCGAATCCCGGCCAATTCACACCTTGTCTTTGACATCGAGATGATTGACTTCAATTGACGCGGGATCGGCCAGCGAAAGTGGCCAGCCACTCCGTCACGTGAGTCCCGTTCCGTCCCGTGATCCCGCATGCGGGATGGTCACGAGATCGCGGTAATTGCAATCATCTGAAAGTACCGATTGCCGCCACCGGTCCGTCAGCCGCCGGACTACGCCGGACACTGGTTGCGGACCACATTGGGTGTCACTACCGATTGACAACCTCGGTTAGACACGCAGCGGCACCGAAGTCCCGACGCTTTCAGCGGCCGTCTAAGGGTTTAACGATGCCGTCCTCTCCGGCGAAAATCCAATGGGCGCGCGCCGGCACCAGCGGTTCCTGGGGACCGACTTCCTCGTAGTACTGCACGCCGGCATTCCACCACCAGATGGTATTGCCAAGACTGCGTGCCGCTGGCGGAAACGTAGCGGAAACCGATCCGACCAGATTCCAGCCGGTAAAGAGCAGGAACGATTGATCGGCGATCGACTGGCCGGTCACCGGCACTGCCGTCCCGGCTCCCGGAACATGGACCGCCAGACCACGCTTCCCCTTCAGTTCACCGGCGCTGTGATAGGGCTGAGTCCAACCGGCCCACCACCAGTGCATCGCCGGCGGCAGGCCGTTCAGGAGTGTATTCAGGTCCGCGGTTTTCGGCGGCACGACCGGCAAAGCGATGAAATTCCATCCCGTCGACAGGTTCACTGTGGCGGCGACCGGAACCGACGTCTTCGGGTCCGTGCCCGCTTCGTACTCCTCACGATTGCTCCAGCCGTCACCGTCGGCATCCTGGTCCACGTCCACGGTCGTCGACCCGAAATGCTGGATCTTCCTTCCAGCTGTCCGGGACGACGGCTCCAAAGCGGGCGAAAACATTACGCTCGCTGCCCATTACGACATCCAACGGATTCGTATGTCGAAGGGCGTCCGCTACGTTCCCATTCCACTCGATGAAACTCGTACCCGTTCGCCGGCGAGGCATCAATGGTCACCGAATCGAATTCCAGGAAAATGCCGGAGCCTCGGCGCCACTGCTCCTGGTCCCACGGCCACCGCCGACAGCTCATTGAACTCAAAGGCGTGCCGGGCAGCAGCATTACACTGTCGACACCCATTCCCTTCCACATGCCGCCGGCCCGGGTGAACAGCATCCAGGCCTGCGCGCCGACATCCCAGGTCCGTATCTGATCGCCATCCGCCGCACCCGTCCACGGCAGCTCTGACAGGCCAACGGCAACCGAGCACGTACACGCCGTCAGCCGCCAGGCGCCACTGCCCACACTGATCTCGACCACATCCTGTTCGGGCACACTGCCATAATGTAACAGGATCGTCGACCCGGGTGCACGTCGTGTCAGCATTTGCCCCGTCCCGAGACTGCCGGACAGGCGCGAGGCAGGCATTGGCGCCGTTTTACCGTAGATCCGCCAACCGAGATCAAGCAGTTCATAAACATTGAAATGGACGTCAAGCCAGACATGCAGGAGATCACCGTCGCCGCCGTCGGCTACCAGTTGCCAGGCAAGTCCATCGGCAGCAAAAATGTCCGCCTCGATCACCAGGCACTCGCCGATGGATCGCGTTGTTCCCGCATCAACCGCCGTTCGCACAACACCAGCAGTGCCGGACAGCGTTTCGGCAACGACAGCCGGCAAAGGCGCGGTCGCCATAAACAGAACGCAGGCCCATAGCGGTTTCAGTTGGTTTGTTGATACGCGGCGCCCTTGAAGCGTTGGATGCGGCCGGACAGGATGATAAGG
>CAUZRT010000019.1:0-19875 GCA_963582235.1 Lentisphaeria bacterium | reverse complement strand
AGCCGGGCCAACATCGGGAACAGGTCGGCGCCGGGCTCATCGTAGACGTAGTAGCTGTACATCGCAGGATGGTTCTTCACCCGGTCGATCATGGCGCCGAGTCTCTGCCGCCTCACGGGGTCGTCCAATATGCCGGGGGTACCCTTGGGGTCGCCGAGACCGAGGGATCCGGCACAAAAAAACGCCCGTAGCCCCTGAGCGTGCGCAGCGTCGAGTTCCGCCTCATCCTGGCACCAGACCAGATTGAAACCCTCATCACTTAGCTTTTTGGCAACCGCCGGCGTCACCGAACCAAAATTGGACCCCGGGCCTTGATAGTAGTGGGTGATGGGGGCGCCGATCTCCCACTTGCTGCCCGCTGGTCGTCCTCGCGCGGCGCCTGAGGCGGACGTGTCCGATGTTCTGCATGCTACCGCCCCCAGCAGTACGAGGCCCAAGACCCTGTACAACCAAATTATGCCAGGGTGCCGAAGCTTAGATACTAATTCTTCATTGCTCATTGGCTTAATTTCATTCATTCTCCTGATCTCCTTTCTTTGTTCTGTCTTGGCTCGGGGTTCAAGTGGAAACGGAATGGGACGTTTTCCTTTGAGGTCATACGACCCCCTGCAGTTGCTTGTCAAGTTGTTCTCTGGCCCGGCGAGCCCAGGGCTGCCAGCTTGGGCTTATGAGCAAACTCATTTGACGGGGACTTGTAGCTGCCGCAAAACGCCTTGACGAACTCGGCAAATTCACCCTCCGATATTTTTCGAGTGCGATGCGAAGTTTCCGGTAGGTCATGGCGAGCAATCCCCGCGACAGAATAAGCGCCGTCAACGCGTCAAGACCGACAGCGGACTATGCCGGATTGGAATAACTATACTATACCTGTCGGACAATGACGACAATCGTGACGCGGATGCGGCGCCGTTAATCTTCCGCCTGTGTGTCGGAGGATTCTGAGGGCGATGTCGGTTGCGAGCGGGGATGATTCACCATCAAGAATTGAACCTCCCGCGTACCCGACGATTCCTTTTTCGGGGGAATGGGTTCTCGCGTTCCTCCGTATTTTTGCATGACCTGATCTATAAGTAGGTCGAACTCTTCCTGATTCATTGATGGCTCCTATTAAAGTATCGACTCTTTTTGTAAAGACCTTTGGGGCCTTACTGTCGGACAATTACCAAACAAGCTGTAGGTGGATTTCACGTCCACACCATTTGACGGTGACTGGTCATCACACAACTACGAGAGTTGCTTCGAACAGAAAAACGAGCAACTGGTAGAGCTGATGAAGCTATTCGGTGACGTGCATTCTAAAAAGCAAAGTAGCAGGGTGTCCGGTTTCTTGAAGAACCTTTTTGGCAAATAATTAGCTGCGGCAGCGAACCAGCGGAGAATACAGGGGGCGGCCTATTCTTTCTCCATATTAGCCTTCTCCATCATATAGACGGAAAACACTGAAAAAATTTTTGTGAAGAGACAAGTCTGACATTGCACCCTTGGCCATAGGCCCGTCTTTTTGGAACAGTATAGAACCCTTCCATGCTTCAAGGAAGGCTTTTAATTCAACTAAACAATTATCGGGAGACGTTAGATTCTCTGCGAGCTCTCTTGCCTCTTCCTTATTGAGTCTTGGCTGTCTTGTTTCAGAACCCTCTCCCGTTTGACGGTCCTGTATAACTGACCCCATTTCACGTACCTCCTGCGAAACCCGTTTCCAAGGGTCTCCTGGGAACTGCCGCACTTTCTTTAGCACGGAACGACCGTCATCAAATGTAGCCAAAAAGCTCGCGTACAGCGTAATTATATCTTCAAGCTCAATCAGTGGGCTTGGTAGGAGCAGTGTGGGGCAAGATCCAAAAGGAAGGCAGAAAAACTGTCGCATGCCTTGATCGAGGTTCCAAGTATCACCGACTTCAACACTCCCGACCTCGGAGACTGTTTGCGAGAATGGGTTAAGACTGAAATAGATAATCGGCAGCTTGCTTCCAGATGCGATCTTCCCTTCGATAGCCAAAGCTTTAAGAGTGGGGCCGAAGGGATTGATGATCCCACCTGTAAACAGAGCTGTCAAGCTTCGTTTGCCAAACAACTTCTTGAGCCGCAACTTCCGCGGCGCGGCGTGGACATGGAATTCTGATTGATTGCTCATTTTCTTTCTCCATCACGACTGCGCGGCTGCCAGGTCCGGTTCGAGCAGTGCCAATGCCTTATCCCGACTTTTCTTCCAGCACCGGGTATTCATTGATTTCAGAAGTTTGATCAATGTGTCGTCTTTCGATTCTACTCCTGGCCCTCGCTCTGGCCCCCCTGATGGCAGCCCCAAGTAATCCGGGACGTACGTCATCTTGATCTTTTTGACTTCATCGCTTGCATGGTTCGAGTACATCTGCGTGAGCCGTTCATCGACGTGCCCGACAATCGACTGAACTATCGGAAGGGGAACGCCGTGAACTGCCGCCAAATAGCAAAATGTGTGTCTGCATGAGTGAATGTCTTTCACGCTCACGCGACGGGTCCGCCCGCTGAACACACGAGATTTCTTAATATTGACGGGCTCGGATTCGAGAAATCTGCTGACGCGATAACTGATGCCAGACGGATTATTGTGATACATCTTTGCGTGTTGCGGCAGGACATATTCTGAGTCGTTCTGAAGACTTTCAAGGTATCCCCGAAGCGGCGGCAGAATGGGAACGCGAACAGCCTCGCCGGTTTTCAGCATCTTCCGGTTAATCCAACAGTTTATCAGGTCTATCTCGTCCCATCGCAGTGTGCAAACGTCGCCCTCGCGGAGCCCGGTGTTGATGCTAATTGCAAACAACGGATAGACAAAATCGTCCGCAGTCTCGCCGATCAGCTTCAACTCTTCCGGAGTAAAGGCTTCCCGGCCAGCATACACGTTTTTCAGCTTTGGAATTTTTGCAAACGGATTCACGATAAGGCTGGCATCCTGAAATAGAATACCGAAGACCTGCTGGCAAGTTGCGTGATAATAATTGCAGGTGCGCGGGCTCAGCTTGGTCTCTTCGCGTTGTTCAAAGACAATGTCCCGGCGATGGCCGTTGCGCCGGTAGGAGATTTCCTTGTTGAACTTCCCAAAGGCGCGAATATACTTGACATACGCTTCGGCGATTTCGATATTGACATCAGACAACTTCTTTGCTGTGGGATACTTGGCGGCGACGAATGCCAAGAAATCTTCCCATCGGGCGTGGTGATTCTTTAGGGCCCTTGGACCCGGTTCCCGTTTTTTTGGTTTAGCGGCGAAGGCGTCGAATGCTTCCTCAAGGGAGATGGTTTTGCCGCCAGCGAGAACATCGCGGAAGTTTTCCACGAGGCCCTTGACGCTAGACTGTTGACGAAGCTGGCTGATGGTTTTTCGCTCAAACTTTTTCGCTTCGCGCTCCGTGGTACAGCCGGTGCTACCGGTGTAAATCCTGCCATCGACCATGAATCGATAGTGAAATGTCGGTGTGAGGTTGCCGTTCGGCATCTTCTTTCTAAAGACTGACATTGGCCTTTTCCCCCTTGATTCGGGTTGGTGTGACCGTGAGTTACCAATATGGACTACGCTACACCTATAATGCGCCAATTGCAACCATTTTTGACACCATTATTTTATTTCTATATAAGTCGATCCATATCTTTCTTAATTACAAGAAGTTACAATTCATTACTTTTTTGAGCAATGGTCAGTTTAGCAATCGGCGCACTTTTCGGTACCGCCGCCGCGCTTGTCTACAAAGTGGCGACGGGCATCGGCTGCCGAAGTTTCCATTTGATTGCCGTTGAACGAGCCGTCATGTTCACTTTGTTCGCGGTCTGCAGCGTGCGGTTGTCGTGGTACGAATTCAATTTCCCTGTCTTCCTGATCAGTGTGCTAGCGGGAACGGTGATCATCGTGGCGCGCTGGGCCATTCTCGTGGCCCTGACCATCGGCAAAGCGAGCACTTGTTACGTGATCTGGAACCTGTCGATCGCTCTGCCGGTTGTGTTTTCCATTTTTATCTGGAGCGAAATCCCGAATATCCCGCAGACCATCGGCATCTGTTTCGTACCGCTCGGGATTTTCTGGATGCGGGAAACCGAAAGCGCTGCCCCATCCGGCGCCGGCGCGGCAGCGGCCGGCGGCATCATGCCGGACTCCAGGCGGCGGCGTGTATGGCTTTTGCTGATGCTCCTCTGTTTTCTGCTCGAGGGTGTTTTCGCTCTCTGTTTCAAGATGATCAAGGAACTGGACCTGGAGGATTCACAGCTCTCGTTTCTGCTGCTCTACAATGCTGTGGCCATGATTGGCGCCGCCGCCATGTTACTGAAATCCCGATCACTGCCGCAAGGTAAAGAGCTGAAAATCGGCCTTTTGACCGGACTCCTGATCGGCATTTCGAGTATCTTCTGGCTACGGGCGATCATCCAGCTGGAAGGGATTGTCTTCTTTCCGGTGGCCACGGTGTGTGCCATTTTAATGTTGGCTTTGTCTTCTCAACTGATCTGGCGCGAACGCATCAGTTGGATTCAGAGGCTTGGGATCGCCGTCGCTATCGCCGCCATTTTATTGATCTCGATATAAATTTTTGTGTCGCGGCAAAAAAATTGAAAGCTACCGCCATCGACATCGCCGATTTTTATCAACAGCTCGCGATGCTGGTCAAATCGAAGCTGCCGCTTCCCGAAGGCCTACGCCAGATGGGGCGCAGATTTACAGCCGCCGCTTCCGGGAGGCGGTCGAAGCCATCAGCGATCATGTCGCCGGCGGCGGCGACATGGCGACGGCCATGAAGAAATATCCCCAATTCTTTCCCAAACTGCACATTCACCGGATCGCAGCCGGCGGGACACACGGCGCTCTCGACCATGTCTTGTTTGCAATCGCCAACTTCCGTTATTTCAATGCCTATCTTCTGACGCGGACCCGACAGATCTTTGCCTACCCGGTACTTGACCGTCTGAGTCGCGATCCTGGTAATCATCCTCCTGTCCATCGTCGTCGTTCATCCGCCGACCGGCGGATTTACTTAATCGAAAACCGCATCTTGGGTCGTCGATCAAGTGAACGAAAACGGACCAAGAAGCACTGGCGAAGCCGGTTAACTCGTCACTTCCAACGTCCAATCCGCCGGTTGGCCGATCCAACAAACCCGCTCGCTGACCGGAAGCCGATATCGGAAGTCGAATGGTGTTGGACTTGGATGTTCAACGGCGCGCAGCTAAGTTTTTTCGCGGTAACCGCGAAAAAACTTAGCTGCCCCCTCAACTGGCGCGCCGCTTCAGGTGCACCTGAAGCAAGGCAATCTCCGCTGGGGTTACACCGTCAATCCGGGCGGCCTGGGCCAGGGTGTCCGGTTTCAAGCGTGACAGCTTGAAGCGGGCCTCATTGCGAAGGCCCGGCATGTCGTATGTGAAATCCGCAGGAATGCGCCAATCCCCGAGTTTCTTCAGATTTGCCGCCTGTGCCATTTCCTGTTTGATATATCCTTCGTAATGCGCTTCGATGTCGATTTGGCGGAGGATGTCTGCGGGCAGGTGACGAATCTCGTCGATGGCGTCGATGGCGACTTCCTTCTTGCGCAGTTTCTCCCAAAGCGTCGAGCCGGACACGCGGTGGTTTGCGAGTAGTTCTTTCGCCTCGGCAATATACCGTTCCGCCTCGACCACGCGCCGATAATATTGCTCCGGCAACAGTCCGATTTCGTGCCCGATCTCGGAGAGGCGGCGGCAGGCGTTGTCCTGACGCAGAAGCAGCCGGTACTCTGCCCGGCTGGTGAAGAGCCGATACGGTTCGGTGATGTCCTTGGTGACGAGATCATCGATCAGAACCCCGATGTAGGCCTGGTCACGCTGCAGCACCACCGGTCCGTGCCGGCCGCCGACATGCAGCGCTGCGTTGATGCCGGCAATGATCCCCTGCCCGGCGGCCTCTTCATAGCCCGTCGTGCCGTTGATTTGCCCGGCCAGAAACAAGTTCGGCCACTTGATGACAGCCAGTGAATTATGGAGTTGATGCGGCAGGACAAAATCATACTCGACGGCGTACGCGTAGCGGCAAATTTCCGCCTTTTCCAGCCCGGGCAGCGAACGAACCATCCGCCACTGCACATCGGTCGGGAGACTGGTCGATATGCCGTTGAGATAATACTCGTCCGTGAACGCACCTTCAGGCTCCAGATAGATCTGGTGCGTCTCATGTTGCGGAAAGCGCATGACCTTGTCTTCAAATGACGGGCAGTAGCGGGTGCCGATGGCCTCGATCCGGCCGTTGTACATCGGCGATTTGTCAATATTGTCGAGCACAATCTGCCGGGTCTCCAGAGTCGATTTGATGAGAAAACACGGCTTCTGCGGCAGATCCTCTGGGGCAATCGTTCGAAACGGATGGATAGCCTCGGGCCAATGCGTGAAGGTGGCGTTAACGTCACTGGGCTGCTCTTCCATTTGCGAAAAATCGATACTGCCGGCCATCACCCGCGGCGGCGTGCCGGTCTTCAAGCGGCCGACCTGCAACTCCAGATCGTCAACCAGCGATAACGACAACTCTTCCGCGGCCAGGTCGCCGGCGCGGCCCCCCGGATGCGTCGTTGCACCATAGTGGCAGAGCCCGCGCAGAAACGTCCCCGTGGCGACCACCACCGCGCCGGCGAAAAAGTCTTCGCTGAAGTCGGTGCGGACTCCGCAAATCCTGCCGCCCTCATGCAGGAACCGGACGACCTGTGCCTGATGCACGAACAGACCGTCCTGCCGTTCCAACATATACTTCATCCGGCGTTGGTACAGCACCTTGTCGCATTGCGCCCGCGGCGACCAGACGGCCGGGCCTTTGGAGCGGTTCAACATGCGGAATTGGATGGCGGTTGCGTCCGTGTTCCGCGCCATCTCGCCACCCAGCGCATCAATTTCCCGAACAACCTGCCCTTTGGCGATACCACCGACCGCCGGATTGCAGGACATCTGCGCGATATGATCGAGATTCATGGTGATCATCAGCGGACGGGCGCCCATGCGTGCCGCGGCCAATGCCGCCTCGCAACCTGCATGACCGCCGCCAATAACGATCACATCGTAATGTGAATATTCGCTTTGCATAAACGATTCCATATTGGGTATACCCAGTAATTTAGATGTTGTTAGTAAAAGGACAACGTCGGCGTAGGGTACAGCCAAAGTGCGCGCCCATCATTCCGCAATCGGATCTGAACTGGCAAGTCTCACAGCGTGTCCCAGAAAAACATCCCGGGCCATCATATCCGCCATCATCCTGTCGTCGTGCATGCTCGTGAACCTAAGCATCTCGATGTTAAGCTTCGTGCCGGAACAACGACGAAAGTGGTCCGCGACGACGTCATCCTTCGGGCGCCGGATCCCGTTGCAGGTGATCCGGTGCCCGAGGGATGATCCCAGGACCGCGGTAGTCAAGCGACCGCGGTCCCCGGTGCCGGCCGCCACCGCTGTTTGTGACAGGTCCGGGCTGGGAGTGCCAAAAAAAATGTACGCACATCTTGAAATTCTTTTGAGCAAACAGTATAATCCGTTGCTTTACGAATGGTAATAGGCAACTCACAATACATCTGCTGCTGTGGACTCGTCCTCTGACAGGTGCGTATGCCTCTGGACCTCAGTTATTTGGAAGGCAAGAGATTTTGTGTAGTGCTGGCAAAACTCGAGGACGAGTCCAATCCCGACGGCAAGGTTAAATTGAAGCCTTTGCACGGCCGGGCAAACGTCGACAAGAACGGCTACCTTGCGCTTGAGCATCCGCACGGCTCCTTTGCCGTTCCCGCATCTACCTATAACAAGATCCTGCCGAGCGACGGTACGGAAATGCTCAAGGATGCCGATTACTTTGTAATTTGTCGTGTTTCAGGAATGGAGATTTGACAATCGCGCCGGTAGACTCGGTTTGAAAGAGAGGACATCGCAACGGACGACGCCTGCGGCCGGCACCCTTAAAACCAAGCAAACGGAGTTGTCCCGGTAACTTCATTAACGCACTAAACGGAGGAAACTTAAATGGCAGAGATCAACTTGGATGATGTGAGCGGCCTCCCTGAAGAGAAATTTGGAGGCGGGGCCACGATACTCGAGGAAGGTAAAGAAGGGAGGCGGGTCTTTGTTCTCAAGGAAGGCTCGGTATCGGTCATGGCCGCCGGAAATGAGTTGTGCAAGGCCAATGCTCCGGGTACCATCTTCGGTGAGATTTCGGTGCTCCTGGACGGAACGCATACGGCAACGGTGGTTGCCGAGGAAGATTGCTCGTTCTATGTGATCGACAGTCTGATGAACTATCTCGAGGAACACCCGAAAACCGCGATCGAGGTCGCAAAAGTCCTCGCGACTCGCGTAATGAACATGAATCTTCATTATCTCGAAATCAAACACGAGATCGAGAGAATGCAGGACGATCCTGCAGCGGCCAGCTCGAGCGGCCGCCTCTTTAAAATCCTTCAAAAAGTTGACCAGTTCTGGGGACGCAATATCTTCTGAGCGCGGATTTCAAGAAACGGTGGGCATCGCCGCGCCGCTGGAACACGGTTGAAGAAGTGCCGGAACGTTGTGGTACCGGGAGGTGCCGCGCCGCTATGTGTTGACCGCTGCGATTCCGGCATCTCTCCTGAGAAACTTAGAGTTTGGGGATCTGTAGATTGCAGTCACTCCCCTTGGAGGGCAAGCGTCCCCGCGAGCCGCGATCGGCCGGACCTACCCTGTTTTTTGCCTGGACAGCGGTTATTCTCCCATTGATAGTACGTGCCGTGCCCGGGCGCGGCACGCAAGGACAGCTCGCCCTCCAGGCCATGGACTGTCCGGCTGCCAATTTTGTGTCACAGAATAAGCCGCCCGCACAGCACGCTGGTTCAGACGTTCCTGAGAGACTTACCCCGTGTAGAATGCCGTCAGTCCGCGATTCAATGAAGGTCACCCGCGAGCTCACGGTGTGAGCACGACATTATCTATCAGGCGGGCCTTCCCGTAAAAAGCGGCAACCGTAAGCAGCGCTGCCTCCTCGATTCGCGTAACTTCCCGGAGGTCATCATTGCGCCGGCATTCGACATAGTCCACACGACCGCCGCTTTCGATAATCTCCCGACGCACGGACCCAACCAGTGCGGACGCGTCACGCTCGCCCGCCTTGAATGCTTCGGCCGCACGCGTTAGACCCCGGTGGATGCCGGTGGCCGCCCGCCGTTCCGACGCCGATAGATACGTGTTCCGGGAACTGACCGCCAGACCGTCCGCTTCACGGACTGTCGGTCCGACAATGATTTCGGTCGGAAAGTTTAGGTCACGCGTCATGCGCCGAATGACCAGCGCCTGCTGCGCGTCCTTCTGTCCGAACACGGCGATGTCCGGCAAGGCAGCGAGAAAAAGCTTGGCAACAACTGTCGTGACACCGCGAAAGTGATGTGGCCGGGATTGCCCGCACAGCGGTAGAGTGAGAGCCGCTTCGGTTACCCACGTCGAGGCACCCGGCAAGTACATCTCGGAATCGTCCGGACGAAAGATGGCATCTGCACCGGCCTCGGCACACAACCGCTCGTCGGCCGCCGAATCACGGGGATAGGCCGCCAGATCCTCTGCCGGGCCGAACTGGGTCGGATTGAGATAGATGCTGACGACAACGCGGTCGGCGTGGCGACAGGCTTTGGCGACCAACGAAAGGTGGCCGGCGTGGAGACCGCCAAGGGTGGGAACGAGCGCGACACCCTCCCCGGCGCGCCGCCACTCCCGCGACAGCTGCTGCATCGCTTTGATTTGCGTCAGGATCTTCATACAGCGCCGCGTAGGGAACAATCACATCCAGAGCTGATCGGCCGCGCCAACAGCGGCACTCGTGTCCGGTCTCTTGAATACATCGCGTCAGTGTCCACCGTATTTAGAGGATCGGACACTAGCCCCGCTGTTCGATCGGTATATAGCTGCGCTCCGCCTCGCCCGTATAAATCTGGCGTGGCCTGCCGATCTTGGAATCGTGCATATTCACCATCTCTTTCCACTGCGCGATCCAGCCGGGCATACGGCCAATAGCGAAAAGAACCGTGAACATTTTGGGCGGAAAGCCGAGCGCTTTGTAGATGATGCCGCTGTAAAAATCAACGTTCGGGTACAACTTACGGGAAATGAAATAGTCGTCCTGCATGACCTCTTCCTCGAGCCGCAAAGCAATGTCAAGCAGCGGGTCGTGCGCCGCCTTCTCGCTCAGTAATTCCATACAATGCTTCTTTATGATTTTGGCCCGCGGATCATAATTCTTATAAACGCGATGACCGAAACCGGAGAGGCGGAAATTATTCCCTTTGTCCTTGGCCATTTCGATGTACGTCCGGGTGTCACCGCCATCCGTGTGGATGCGCGAGAGCATTTCCATGACCGCCTGATTAGCGCCACCGTGCAGCGGCCCCCATAACGCCGCGATCCCGGACGAAACGGTCGCGTAAAGATTGGCTTGACTGCTGCCGACCAGCCGCACGGCCGATGTCGAACAGTTCTGCTCATGGTCCGCGTGCATGATAAACAACATGTTGAGCAGTTTGACGCATCGTACGTCCGGCACGTAATCCACGACCGGCGACGAAAACATCATATTGAGGAAATTCTCACAATAGTTCAACCCGTGCCGCGGCTGAACGACGGGTTCACCGATGGATTTCTTATAAGTGAATGCCGCCAAGGTTCGGATCTTCGAAATCAGACGGGCTGCCGCAACGTCGATCTCTTCCATGATCGAGTTGGCATCCACATACGGATTAAAGCTTGACAAAGCGCAGATCAGTGAGGCAAGAATGTTCATCGGATGGGCGTCCCTCGGAAAGAGTAGCAGCAGGTGCCGCATATCCTCATGGACCATTGAGAATCTATTCAGCAAATTCGAGAACCGGGTTAGCTGGTCCGACGTCGGCAGTTCGCCGTGCCACAGCAGGTAGCAAGTCTCCACAAACGTCGAGTGTTCCGCAATCTCCTCGATCGGATACCCATGATATCGCAGGATTCCCTGCTCGCCATCGATGAAAGTGATTTCGCTCTCGCACGACCCCGTGTTCATATAACCACTATCGAGCGTGATGTACCCGGTGGTCTTGCGAAGAGTGCGAATATCAATCGAACGCTCACCTTCGCTGCCGACGACCACGGGAAACTCGTAACTCTTACCATCCAGAGTAATTGTCGCCGTATTGGCCATGTCACTCTCCTCGGGATTGATACGAACTTAGCGGCTCACGCCGCGATTGGGGAACTGGGTGATCGGGTGATTCGGAGCGGCCACATTCTTCCCATTTACCCAGTCACCCAACGTGCTTGTTGAGCGTACAATTCGGCATTTGACGGTCTGGCACGTTGGCATTTGTTGTAAGGATTGTCAGAGTCCCGCGTGCGGGACGGCCCGACTCTGGCAACCGAACGCTCGGTGGCTGCCCGTTTCCAGCTAAACAATTTACCACCCAACCACCCACTCACCCCGGTCGGGACGTGAGTCATAACATTTTTTAATAACGTTTGATACATCTAATTTTCGAGACCGATAATTATCAATAATTAAAACCTTTAGATGATTGCCGAGGCATGGGTTTGAACTCTCGGCACACAGCCTTATACTAAACTCCACCCCGCGATAATTCAACGCGGCCAGGAAAAAATTCTACTCCGGTGGGCACGGACGATGATATCACACCTCAGGGGAACCCTCGTCGAAAAGGAGCTGACACGTGCGGTGATTGATGTCAATGGCGTCGGCTACGAGGTTCTGATACCGATGAGTACCTACGATCGCTTGCCGCGCATTGGTAAAGAAGCGTACCTTAAGACGTACCAGTACGTTCGCGAGGATGCCCTGCAACTCTACGGCTTCGCCTCCGACGAGGAGCGTGATCTATTCGTTATCCTCATTTCATCCGTATCGGGCATCGGCCCGAAAATCGGATTGAGCGTGTTGAGTTCCATGTCTGTCACATCCCTCTGCGTGGCACTGAACAACAACGACGTTAAGACGATCACGCGAATAAACGGCATTGGCCGCAAAACGGCAGAGCGGCTCGTCGTTGAATTGCGGGACAAGATTGCTGAGCTGGCACCGGCCGCGGCACTGAGCGGCGGCGCCCCGTCCGGCAACCACGACACGAGGACGGCGAAAGCCATTGAAGACGCTGTATCCGGACTCGTGACCCTCGGGTTCAAGGCTGATACCGCGCGCAAAGCCATCAGCAAATTCGCCGACAAGACGGCTGAGCACGAAGTCACTGCCGAAACGCTGATCAAAGAGGCGCTGACAACTCTTAGCCGATGAGAGCGGAAGGAACGGAGAATTGGAATGGTCGAATGATGGTATGATGGAATGGTGGGGGAATTCGGATTCCGTCATGGGAGCTCCCAGTCCCAACCTGCCACTCTGAAAAAGCGGTTGCCCGCGGGTCATACAGGTGGACGCGGATGTTAGTAATCAAATCTATAAGTCGTTACGGCAGCTGACGCGTCGTCGTGATGTGCACCCGGTGGGTGCAACTTTTTATGCCCTGACAAACCCTCCAATCCTCCCATTCCACCCAAAAACAATCCGCGTCCATCCATGTGATCCGCTGGCAACTGCTTTTTCCACGTCCAATCTTCCATCCTTCCAATCCCTCCTATCCAACATGGCCGAAGAGCGTTTCATAACATCCACGCTGAATCAACAGGACGAAAAATTTGACGGCAGCCTGCGGCCGCAGTCCTTCGATGATTTCCCCGGTCAGGATCTGCAAAAGGAAAAGCTGCTGATTTACGTGCAAGCGGCGAAGGAACGCAACGAGGCCCTTGGCCATGTCCTGTTGAGCGGCCCCCCGGGCCTCGGTAAGACAACCTTGGCTCACATCATTGCCAATGCCCGCGGAAAGGAAATCAAGACGTCGAGTGGACCGGTGATCGAGAAACCAGGTGATCTTGCCGGCTTGCTGGCCAGCCTCGAAACGGGGGACATCCTCTTCATCGACGAATGCCACCGACTTTCAACCAATATTGAGGAGTACCTTTACAGCGCCATGGAGGACTTCTATATCGATATTGTTCTCGATCAAGGCGCCGCCGCCCGTTCCATTCGCTTTGATATCAATCCGTTCACACTCATCGGCGCGACCACGCGGCAGGGCATGATTTCATCGCCGTTGCGGTCACGATTCGGATTACACGTTCGGCTCGATTACTACGCGCCGCCTGTGTTGCAGACGATTATTGTCCGGTCGGCCGGAATCCTCAACATCGAGATCGACACCGACGGCGCCTTTGAGATTGCCCGCCGCTGCCGCGGAACGCCACGGATCGCCAATCATCTTCTCCGATGGGTCCGTGATTATGCCCAGATCAAGGCCGATAATGCCATCAACCCAGACGTCGCGACCGCTGCCCTGAAGATGATGAAAATCGATGCCGATGGACTCGACGAAATGGATAACCGGTACCTCGAAGCGCTGTTGTACAAATACGACGGCGGCCCTGTCGGCATCAAGACGCTCGCCGTCGCCCTCGGCGAGGAACCCGACACTATCGAGGAAGTCTACGAGCCCTTTCTGATCCAGGAGGGCTTTCTCCAGCGCACCCCAAAGGGGCGAATTTCAACGGCAAAAACGATGGCTCGCTTCGGCGTCAGAAAGCCGCACCCGGACACACATCCCGAACTCTTCGAGACCAACGGGCCCGGCGGCAGTTCGGACTGAGCAACGCCTCCAATCCACCGTTGCCCTGAACTTGACTGGCTTCGCCGGGGCTTTTGATCCGTGATTCGTAATCGACCAATTCGTAATCGCTCTGTATTCGAACATCGATTACGAGTGAAGTGCTGCTGAATGTCAAAAAACAAACTCCTAAACGCTCAGGTTAACAGAACCGTAGATCGCCGATGGCACCCGACTACTCCATCATCGTCCCGGCCTACAATGAGGAGACCTTCCTCCCCGCCACGCTGGCACGCCTCAACGATGTCATGGTCCGCGTAAACGGACATCAAGGCGAGATCATTGTCACCGATAACAACTCGACCGATCGAACCGCCGACGTTGCGCGATGCCTGGGAGCCCGAGTCGTCTTTGAGCCGGACCGCCAGATCGCGCGGTGCCGCAACGCCGGGGCAAAAGCGAGCCATGGCCGTTATCTCGTGTTTGTCGATGCCGATACGCTCATTTCTACTGCCCTCCTTAGCGGCGCGCTGGAGGCTCTCGATTCGGACCGGTATTGCGGTGGCGGCGCCTTAATCGCCGTCTCCCCCGATATCGGTTTCGCTGCGTCATCCGGGCTGAAACTCTGGAATCGCCTTTCCCGTACCTGCAAATGGGCCTGTGGCTCGTTTGTGTTTTGCCGGCGTGATGCGTTCTTCGATGTCGCCGGCTTCGACGAACGGTATTACGCGAGTGAGGAGATACACCTCTCGCGCGCCTTGAAGCAATGGGGACGACGAAACGGCTTCGACTTTCTGATTCTTGACGAAACCCTCGAAACGTCCCTGCGTAAGTTCGAGTGGTTCAGCACCGGCCAGATTGTCCTGCTCCTCCTCAAGTTGGCGGTATGTCCCTTCCTGTTACGCAGCCGGCGCGCCTGTCATTTCTGGTACGATCGTCCGGAAATAAAATAATTCCTGTCGGCAATGGGATGTGAGTTTTCTCCCGACAATATTTTTTTTAATTTACAAATCATTAAAATCAAATAGGTAACAAATCAAGCAAATGCCGTTCAGTGATCAACATAAGAAATATTAGCCGAATTTTTGAAACCATTTATCCGTGCCAGGCATCGAAACTTGTGAGAGGTTCATATAGTGGTGGCAATTAGAATCCAGGCGCACAAAATGAGACCGCGATGGCAAAATTCGATCAGTCCCCCGATGCCAGTCCGCACCCTGGTTCCTGCCGTTCTGCTCGCCGCGGTGATCATGGCGTCCGGGTGTCGGCATGCCCGCGTTGCAGTTGTCATACCCGCTGCCGACACCGCGCCGCAAACTCGAAAGATACGCAGTGCCGCTGTCGATCACACAGTCGACTCGATTATCGCCAATCCGACGCCTTACCTTAACCGGGACGTGACCGTGTCAGGCATTGTCAGAAATGTCGAAACGGAAAAGCATGCCAAAGGGCTGACCGTGCTGACCATGGAAGTGAAGGATGTCAGCAGCCTGAATGTCGAGATCGATGCCGACGAAAACCGGCCACAGCTCCTTTTTGCCGACCATCTGCGCAGCACTGCCGACCATCTACGCACAGCCGTCACCGATTATCAGATGGTGCCCGTCGACGTCGAGGCCTTTGAACAGCTTTCCTACAGCCTGCGAATCGCCGGCAGCAAGGTTTCGGCGCTGAGCCACTATTTTCGCGCTCAGGATATGATGAACACTGGTGACGCCGTCGAACAAGTCGCCAAGGGCTATTTCGAATTCGGCGAAGCGTTCGCAACCATTGCCGAAATTGGAAAAGAAACCCCGGCAACGATCGAGCTGGAGAAATCCGTGATCGAGGACGACGTCGTGACAACCGTCGAGGAGACAAAAGCTTTTCAGGACAACATGATATCGGCGGCCAGCGAACTGCTCAGGATTGCTGAGCTTCTGATCGATCAACGCCGCCAACTCAGCAGCGCCGAAGTGCTGTTCGAGTATCGATCGATTACCCGCAACATCGGCTATACCTTGCGATCCGTCGGCGATATCCTAGAGGCCGATGCCTGGGCCTTTCGCAAGACCCGGAACCGTGACGCCGAAAAAGATTACCGCGAGATAAGCCGGGCGTTTCGTTTACTCGGAGAAGGAATCACAAACATCAATGGCGGCTTCCGCGATCTCGGCGAAAAACTGGCGGCACGATACGAACCGGGTGTTATGCGCGATGACAGTTTTCCAACATTGAAATGCGCCTACATCGGTTACAACAAGGATATTCTTCGTGATTGCGCGGCAAAAGTCGACCAGCTGGGCGGCAAGGACCCCATCATCATTCATGGCCGGCTTCATAAAGGAAATCTTCGCGAGCAGGTGGATCTCCTGTGGCTGAATATGCATTCCGTGACACTGGACGGACTGACCATCAATCTTGCCTACGACGATGAAACGTCGACCAGGAAAAACCTGCAGAGCTTTTACGGCTGGGCCAAGGATATCGAAGACTGAGCCGACAGGAGGCGCGAAGGCGTTGCAACGACCGACTGACCGAACACCGAAACATGAAAGTGAGCCATCCAATTGCAGGCTGCGAAGCCCTCCCCCGGGCGCGGCGCGGCCGGTCCGCCCTGCAGTTCATGCTGGTCGCCGGCTTCGCCGGTGTTGTCGCCTTTAGCGGCTGCCGGAGCACACGTAATCTCACCGTCAGGGGCGAATTCACCCCGGTCACCATTGAGGATTTGAATAATCGTCGGGCAAAATACGCGGGCCGAAAGGTCGTTGTCGATGCCTACATACTGGGAATGGAATACGGCGAGAATTCCGACGACGCGCATGTCTGGCTGTTGGCCCTGGGCGACGAACCACAACTCGATGAAAGGCTCGCCGATCAACTCGTCTTTCCCCGGATCGGCAAAAAAATCCGCGCCGCCGAGGACGGGTACAACCGGGAAATTCTCACGCGCTGTTATGATGCCTGCGGCGAAGTCCGGCGCAAGGGCGAACGGATCAAGGCGTACGGCGTTTTCGCGGCCGTCGATCCGTATCAGCAATACTATTCAGGCGTCGACCTCCAACTCAGCCAGATCAATATCGACGGCCGCATAATCAATACGGACTTCAACGACCACGGAAAGCTCAAGGAAAAAACGCCCGGCATGCTGAAGAAAACCTACGGCGGCGCCAAGAAACTGCTCGGCGTTGTCGGCAAGGCGTTGTGAGGTCCCCCTTCCTCGGTTACCGGTCGTCGTCCCGTGCCTGCTTGCCGCTCCCCACTCCCCACTCCCAGACCTTCGCCGCGCTGCCGCCCCACGTCACGCTTTCTGCCTGAGGCGGATTTTTGCTTCGCTCGAACACGTTTTACGTCTCGCGGTTCACGCTATAAAGTTTATCCCATGAAGGATTCTGACTTTCGCGATCTTTATCCGTTCGCATCACACACGATTGAAATCGACGGTCACCGCTACCATTACCTCGACGAGGGCAGCGGGCCAGTCATTCTGATGCTGCACGGCAATCCGACCTGGTCGTTCTACTACCGGGACCTGGTTTGCGGACTCCGCAGCGACTTTCGCGTGATTGTCCCCGACCACATGGGTTGTGGCCTGTCTGACAAGCCACAGGACTACCCCTACCGCCTCGAGACCCATATCGGGAATGTGCGGACGTTGCTGGAGCGACTCGACGTCACGCGCATGAGCCTTGCGGTCCATGACTGGGGCGGCCCCATCGGCCTGGGCTACGCCGTTCAGAACGCGGAGCGAATCGATCGCATTCTTCTGTTCAATACTACCACTTTCATGACCCGGCATTATCCGTTTCGCATCCTGGCGTGCCGTCTTCCGATCGTCGGCAATCTCGCTGTTCGCGGTTGCAACCTGTTCGCTGTCGGCGCCGTCTACTTAGCCTGCAAGAACCGCAGGAAAATGACGCCCGCCGTCAAGGCTGCCTATCTGAAGCCCTACGACAGTTACGCTAATCGCATTGCGAACCTTCGCTTTGTTCAAGATATCCCGCTCACCCGTCGGCATCCGACCTGGACATTGGGTGCCGCGATGCAGGAGCAGATGTCGCGCCTCACCCGCGTGCCGATGTTAATCTGCTGGGGTATGCTGGACTTCTGTTTCACCGAGTATTTTCTTGATCGAATCCGGCAACAGTTTCCGCAAGCGATCGTGCATATGTTCTCGAACGCCGGCCATTATGTTGTCGAGGACGCAATCGACGAAATTCTGCCGCTCGCTCGGACATTTATGAGTGACAAGGCGGGCGGCGGCGATTGATTTTTTCCGGTATCGATTCTATACTGATCGCTTGGCAATCGTATTAGCGGTTCCGTCAAAATATCGTAAATCGAGTTAACCGGTTTCGACGGGGATTTTTCTCCGTAATTCGTAATCGCTCTATATTCGAACATCGATTACGAAAGGAACGATTATGAATTGGTCAGAGTGTGTAACGTACTACGATCACCGTAGTGACTCGGCACTTTCTAATGTTCAACGGCGCGTAGCGCCACTTTTTTCTCGGGAACCGCGAAAAAACTTAGCCTTCTTCGCGCGTTGCGTTTCGCCGCGACCAACCCATTGATTATTCCCCATGTATAACTCTTCTGACCTGCGAAAAGGACTAAAGATTGAGATAGACGGTGAACCGTGGGAGGTCACCGAGTTTGATTTCTGCAAACCGGGCAAGGGGCAGGCACTGTATCGCTGCAAGCTCAAGAACATGCTTCGCGGTGGTACAATGGACAAAACCTTTCGCGCCAATGACCGAATCGACAAACCCCATCTCAATCAGCGCGATTTCATGTTCTCCTATGTCGACGGCGACAACTATGTTTTCAACGACAACGATACCTACGAGGACGTTTTTGTCACCAAGGAGATTCTTGGGGATCAGACATACTTTCTCCACGATAATATGGAATGCCAGATCCTCCTGTATAACAACAAACCCATCGACATCACGCTGCCTATTTTCGTCGAGAAGGCGATTACCAGAACCGAACCGGGCGTTCGCGGTGACACAGCCACCAACGTAACAAAAGCCGCGGCGCTTGATAACGGATTTGAACTGCAGGTGCCGCTGTTTGTCAACGAGGGCGACGTGATCAAGATCGATACGCGCACCGGTGAATACGCGGAACGTGCCAGCAAAGCGTGACATCCTTGCAGTTCGCAGCCGGCTTTTGCGCCTCATCCGCCGCTTCTTTTACGAGCGCAACGCCATCGAAGTCGAGACGCCGGTGCGCGTGCGTGCCCCGGCCCTCGAGGAGTACATCGACGCCGAGCCCAGCGGCGACGCCTACCTTCGCACCTCGCCGGAATTGCATATGAAGCGTCTCATGGCAGCCGGTCACGGACACATATTCCAGATCGGCCCCTGCTTCCGAAAGGGCGAATCCGGGCGCCTGCATCATCCCGAGTTCACCATGCTGGAGTGGTACCGGGCCGGCGCCGATTATCGCGACATTCTCGATGAAACCCGGTCCCTAGTTCGATCCGTCGCCCGTGGGCTTCTCGGTGGATGCGCGTTTGAATACGGCGGGACCCCTGTCGATCTGGATGCCGACTGGCAAGTTATTACAGTGGCTGACGCCTTTGCGGAATACGCAAAGGCAGACGTCGCATCGGCTTTGCGCAGCGATCGTTTCCATGCGCTTCTGGTTGAGAAAATCGAACCCCGTTTGGGAATCGGACGTCCCAGCGTGCTCATCGATTACCCCATTGAACTGGCCGCCCTGGCGCGGTCGAAGCCAGCCCATCCAACCGTCGCCGAGCGCTGGGAGCTGTATATCGCTGGCGTTGAACTGGCCAACGCCTTCAGTGAACTGACCGATGCCGGCGAACAGCGGCGCCGGTTCGCCGATTGTGCAGCCTTTCGCCGTAAGACGGGAAACGCTGCCTATCCACTGGATGAATCCTTCATGCAGGCCTTGTCCGATGGTATGCCGAACACCGCCGGCTGTGCTCTCGGCGTCGACCGACTGATGATGGTCCTCACCGGCGCTGACGACATTGGCGACGTTGTCGCCTTCCGGGAGTGAGGGTATCCGGAGTCGTCAATCCGTATCCGAGAAAATTATCTTTGGGAACATCGAGAGGATGGCGGGCGCTCAAAGATCGAAGGCGGGATGTTGCGGTCGGTCGTCATCGTCGTCCTCCCAGTTGATCTCATCCAATGAGTCAAACTCCGTGATCGTCGTTACATTGGCCGTGGGAATCAAGACCCGCCGGCCGCTGAGATAATCCTCGGACTCGGAGCTGTGCCGACCCTCGATGAAGCTGACA
>CAUZRT010000018.1:0-20153 GCA_963582235.1 Lentisphaeria bacterium | reverse complement strand
GATCGGGCAGAACGGTCTCTCGATCTCCGGCGGCGTGGGAATGAGTTCCGGCAGATAGCCGGCGTGCGACAGCCCGCCACACCCGCCGCGAGGTCGGCTTTAATGAAGGAGCGACGGGATAATTCGTTCATTATTTTCTCCTTGACGCGGAATTCAGCTGTCCCGCATGGGGGATTGGCAGGAAAGTCCTGCTAAGTCCGAATGTTCTGTTCGTCAATCGGTTGCGGTGTCCGCAATTGCACTGCCATATGACGTCGCTTGCCCATGCCCCTACCCGTTCGACTTGCCAGGGCGGGTTGCCCCTGCCATAATGGACCAACCGTCTGTCTCCGGTCCCCCCATCCAACCCGATATCCGTCCCCATTCGATGTGGTCTGATTCTTCCTGCCTGCGGATTCAATTCCTCGCTATTCCGCCTGCTGGAAGCGATCGCGCAACGCCCAGAGGCCGAGGCCGGGGTTGTTGATGAAGTAGACTTCTTCACCGTCCGGCAAGGGATTGAATCCGTCCGTCATCTTGTCCGGTCCATACAGCGCCATCATTTCGTCGAGTTCACCGGCTTCAAAGCCGACGGACCGGATCTCCTCTGCGGTCACCGCGGGGCCGGGACAGTAGGTGATTGTGAAGTGACCGTCGCTGCTGCTGTGGATCAAATGGGACGGGGCGCTGAGGTTTGCCCGCAGATCGGCATTGTTGCGAACCAGCTCCAGCGTCCGCTCGGTGCCTCGATAGCCGTACTTGCGGATGAGCTGATCGATCTCCGGATCCTCACCGAATTTGCGCAGCCCGGGCGCCAGAATGATCAAATCGCCACCCTCGGCGATAGCCATTCGTGTTCGGTAGACCGATTTATTGCCGATCCAGGTGGTCTTAAACTCCGCCGCTTCGAGGTAGACAATCACTTTGTTCAACGGCTTGTCGAACAGGGTGACGTTGACCTGTTGACTCAGGCGCGCCCCGGCCTCGAAGGTCGCATCGTCGTTGCCGACGTACAGCCCGCGCATGTGCATCTGGCCGCCCGTATCGCTCTTCTCCATGACCGTCAACGTGTAGTATATCGGCAGCTCACCGAGAAAGTTGTGATAGCCGTAATTCATAACCCGGCGTGGTGGTGTATCGATCTGCCCGATGAGCCGATCGACGCCGTATACCGAGGCGAGGTAATGGGAGCGGCTGATCATTCCCGAGCCGCCGACACCGACGAGAATGTTCTTCGTGTAATTCGCCAGGCCCGCGATTTCATGGGGTACGACTTGGCCAATCGACATGATCAGATCGTAGCCGCCCTCGACCAGGGCCTGGTTGACTTCGACATCGATCGCGTAATCGAGCTTGCCGCCGGACCACGCCGCGACGAGTTCGCCGGGGACCTCGCCCAGCTTGATGACCGCGTGCCGCCAATCATGAACGAGAAAACGGTCTCGGGGAATCGTGCCACCGAACATGCTGTCGATCTCAGCATCGGTCATCGGCGTGTGCGTACCGATGCCCGGCATGACGTCCACGTGGGCACTGTCCTTGAGAAGGTCGTAGTAAATGTTAGCCAGTTCGCCGGCATTCGAATGAACCCGCGTAATGTCGGGCGGGACCAGCAGCACGCGCTTCGGCGCGATCGGGATATCCGACAGTGCCGCGGCCACAAGGCTGCGTTTTTCTTCGCTTGTTATTATCCGTGTAGGATCACCTTCAGCTATAATCGGCGGCATAAGACGTCTCCCGTTGGCGGATTGGAATGGGGGAAGCATGGAAGAATGGAATGGTTACATGATGGCGGTCAGCAAGTCGCCGAAGCGAGACCCCCTATTCCACCGTTCCGGCAACGGCCATCATTCCAGTATTCCACCCTTTCATTACTTCCATGCCTCATTGTGTAATAGCATACGACAGAATATTGACACCGATAGCCAGCGCATCTTTCGATGCAAGGCCGTTGCAATACGGGCACTGGGCCAATTCCCAGCCGCAGGCCAGGCCATGGGGTGAGTAGATGATCCCCAGGGAGCCATTGATCGTGGCGCCAAGTAGAACGGGCTCGATACTTTCGGCGCCCTTCTGCTGTTTGGCGAGGGCCGGTCGCGGCGTCACCCTGGCGACCGCATTTGGAAATCGGAAAATGAGGTGCTGCCGGGAAATGCGTTCGAGTCTGGTGCCCTCGAGGATTTTGCCAACCTCGCGCCGGAACGACTCGTCGAACCCGCGGCGGCCGCAACAGCTTTCGGCGAACAGGACGCCGCCATGCATGAGATAGCGGCGCAGATTGGCGCGCTCGGCGGATGACATGGCGAACGGCTCATGGCCGGTGAGATACACGAACGGCGTGTCAAACAACTCCTGCGATGAAAAGTCGATCTCGCGGCGCTCGAAGCGGACCGGCACCTCCGTCTGCTGGTGAAACGTCTTCAGCAGCATGGACAGGCCGGCGTCCCGGGTTCGCCAGGGCCCGTCGTAGCGGCCCTGGGCGAGGACGAACTTGCCCGCCGCCCGGCGTTCGGCATCGACATATGCCAGGGCTTTGCTCAGCGGTATGGCCGCCTGGCGCTCGGCGGTGATGTAAGCCATCAGGTTAGCGCCGATCTGCTTGGCAGTCATCGTCTCATACCCGAGGCAGTGATGGTCGTCCGAGTCTTCGAGATCATCCCAGCCGCAGCTGACATCCCAGCGAAAGAAAAAGACGGCCGTCCGGCAGCCGATATCGATGCCGATGATGGCGGGCCGGTCGTTCTTCGCTCCCGCGAGTCGGGCATGCGGGCGAAAGCGGATCTCGCGAATTTTGTAATAGGTTTGATAGAGCGGGTGATCGAGAGACAAACGGTACGGCGGCCGCTCCGGGATCAGGACTGTGAGTTCACGCATTGCGGACTGCGCAAATTCCGGGTGACCGCAGCAGGCGTCGAGTACTAGGGTGCCGCCGGTGAGCAGATAGGCACGCAGCCGGACGCGGATGTCGGCGCTGAATGAGAACGCATTGTGGCCGGTCCGGTACAGCAACGGCACTTCGCGTGGGTCCTCCGGAACGTTATGAGCCGGCATATTGATGGTACTGAAGTGAACGTCCAGTTCCTTTGCCATCCATCGCAGGAGGTTCTGCGTGTCGGATGGATTGGTTGCCCAGTCGCGGCGATCGCCGGTCGATATTTTGGCGATTAACACCGGGGGCTTCGGCGGATTTTTCTTTTCAGTGCGGCGCAACGGCACGACCGGCAGCGGCAGGGGCGGCAGCCCTTCAGCGGCGGAGTGCTGGGCGGGCCTTCGCGGCGCCGGCTTCGGTGCGCAGGTGTGGTCGCGGGCCTGACGGCTGGCGTTGGTGTCGAAGCCCATGTCATCGAGCAGGCCAGCCCCGCGAACGCCCACGCATGAGTTGATTATGATTGCCAGGAACAAGTGCAGACGGGCGAGCAGTCGTCGCCTTGCCGAGAGTTCATTTCTCATGGTTTCCTCGAGACAGCATACGGTTGTGCTGTTTCACGGGATCATCTGCTGCGGCGCGCTGCGAATACTTACGAAGTGGTAGCCCACAGGCTTAGGCCGATCCCGTGAGGGACGTTGTCCCGTCCCAACGGGACTCACGTCCGCCGTGGCGGAACAATTTTGCAGCCGGACCCACCTCTGGAGGGCGGGCGTCACCTCGCGCGGCGCAACACGTCGGCTGATGGATTATTCCGATGTGTCAGCCGCCCCGTGGTGGCGGGGCTGATCCTATGAGGCGGAAAACGCTGAATTGCCGGACAGCGCTAATGTGGAAGGCCGCGTCCCGCGGGCGACTCCTGATGCTCGATGTAACTTCGGATCGCCCGCGGGACGCGGCCCCCACGTGTCCGGCAAACAACCGGTTCCCGGAATACCAAACCGCCCATGACATTGCACGCGGCCGTGCACTTAAACCCAACACCTCAAGTTTCTCAGGAGCGTCCGCTACGGCGCGATGCAACTTCCGTGGCCCGGCAGCTCAGGTTCGTATGGTCGGCAGTAATGCGGCGGCGATCGGGGGTGCCGCGAACAGGCAGGAGTTGCGAATCTTCCATGTGTCGAAACGGCCTTCGTCGAGAAAATAGAAATCATCCGATATCCTGCAGCTGAGCTCCTTTCCACAAAGAAATGTGGCGCCGATTCCGAGTTTATGCAACAGCGGCAGACCGCCGGCGAGGTCCCACAGCTTCAGGTTGCCGACATACGCCATATATCGTCCCAGAAGAAGATACGACAGCGGCATGACGGCACATGCAAGGGCCTGCACCGGATTCGGCACACCAATACCGCCGATCTTGGTTATGTCCTGGGTGACGGCGATCAGACCGTCGTCGGTTCGCGCCGTTTCCGGACGCTCTACGGTCATAAATTCAGCGGCCGAATCCGCAGCCGGTGCGACCACTGCCCGCAGCACCACATCGCCATCGGAAACGAAAAGTTCGCGGGTAATCGGCAGATAGATGGCGCCCTCGCGGATGACGCCGCCAACGGCCAGCCCGATCGAGATTCCCCAAACTGGAACGTGACATGCATAGGGTACTGTACCATCGATCGGATCGACGATATACATGGTCTGCGCCAAGGCACGCGAAACGTAGTCCGCGCTTTTTTCAGATTCGGTTTCCTCGCCGATCATGTAAACGTTGTGCTCGGGCCGATCGAAACATTCTTGAAAGAACTGTTCGATTTCGCGGTCTGCATTGGTCACGATGCTGCCGTCATCCTTGATTGAGCGTTGCGGTGCGTCGTAATAGCGCAGGGCAATGCGCCCGGCCTCGATTAGAATTTCGGCGATCCTGGTCTTATTCCACTCGTTCATTTTTATGCCTTTGCAAGGGCGGTAAGCAGTTATTGGACATATGTCCAAGTTTTGTCGCGATAGCCACCCGGAGGGCCTGGTGGAGGCCGGCTGTACTGGAACAGGTTGTTCATTAGTCGGCTTGGCCGGGGGCAGGATCCGTACACCGCGCCATACATCTGCGCCTCAGAACCAGTATCGCCGTCTATCGGTTGCAATACAAGGGTGCCGTGGGCCAGATGCGGGACATCGGCAGCACGGGGATGGGCAGCTCCGCGGGGCGGCTGTCGTGACAAAAATAAAAGCGAACCTATATTATTGCCAGTTGACATATATGGTCTTCATTTCAGGTGCTTACGTCACGACGGCGGACGCATAATGAAGCGGGATTCCGGCATGGCGTATAACGTAAATGAAACGGCGAGATTTACTCGTATCGCCACTGTGAGCATTTTTCTCGCGGCGGCAGGCGCGGTGGGCGAAATTGTCCAGCCGTTTCAGATGCGTGACAATACCATTCACTATGGCGTCTATCTCCACAACACCAAGAATACGTTCATCATTGCCCTGCCCGACCGCATCGCGTTGTTGAGGCGCAAGGACGTCCAGATTCCCGGCAATTTCTCGCGTGAGGCCCAGGCAGTCAATCAGGTCCTGTCGATTATCGAAGAAAAGATCGGCAGCGACGAGTTCGACCGTGTCGAACGGAATCTGATCCCTCTTGACGCTGCCATTGCCGAATTCGAAAAGATGGCCCGACCGTTCCTCGAGACTACCGCACCGACGACGCACCGGCGACAGGAGTGTCTACAGCAAGCCATCCAATACTATACTCACCTTCGCGTCGAGATTCCGCAGACCGTCAAAGTCCTCAATCTCCATGACCACATCGAGCGGCTGCATGTGGCTGTTCTCAATGATCGCAAGGCCATCAACAATCAGTTGCTCGGGGAACTGATTCTGCTTCAGTCGGACATCAACAGCGTTGGCAGCATCGCGCCGACCTATGAGGGCAAGATTCAGACTGTAAATCGGACGCTGGCCGCGCTTCAGTCAATATGCCTGACATTTTTGCGCACCGTTGCAGTCGATAACCTCGCGGCGACCGGGCACACCACAAAGTGCCGAAATCTCATGAAGACGCTGACCCAGGGGGTCGGCATCGATGCTGCCTATGCCGCCGAGTTCACGCGGTTGGCGGACGGCGTCATTGCGGCGGCCGGCAAGACGCCCGCCCGGTTTCCGCACATCATTGATTCGATGCAATCCCTCGGCGCTGATTTCGAGGCGGCGCAAAGGAGGTACACGGCGGCGGTATTCGCGGCACGGGCGGTGCGGTCGCTGCTCCGCGAGCTGGCCGACAATGCTTTCGGTTTTGGCGCGGACGCCTTAAAGACGCGGATTCTGAAACGGACCGAAGCGATCGATCAGGTCATAGCGGATGGCGCGGATCGGCGGGGTCGAATTAATCAGTTGCGTCAGGATTTCCGCCAGGCGGGCGTGGCCCTGAAACGAAATGATTTTCAGGGAGCGATTCGCATCTATCGTTCGGTAAGTGAATCGAAGATCGCCGCCGGCGAACTGCTGGCGAAAGCCCGGGAGGGGATGGTACACGCTCAGGGCAACCAGATCGTGCTTGATTTGGAAGATCCGGCGAAGATGGACATGGCCGCCATAGGCAAGCTTGTCGAAGCCGCCGAATCCTTCCTGGCGGTGAACGGCGACATGTTGAAAAATGCCGGGTTCGGCGTCAGCGCCTTTCAAAACGAAATGAACCGCTTGCAGAACTATGCGGATTTCAAGAAGAACTTCGAGAGGTTGGCCGCTTCGCTGGACCGGTCGCCGGTGCGTGCCTGGATGGCTAAGGGCAGAATCGCCAAGTGGCTGCAGGATAAGCAGGCCGAGATAAACCCCATCGCTTTTAAGGAATGGGATGTCTTCATTTCAAGCCGGGAGGAACGCCTTTTTACGAATGTCGTCGCGCGATTTTTTGATCAACGGACAACGCTTGACCGGAAGGCCGTAATGGTCTATCGGTCGCTCGTCGACCATTGTCTCGCAGACAACCGTTTCGCCAAGGTAGCCGGTATGTGTGACACGGTCTACGCGTACAACGAGGCCATTAGCGAAGCGGCGGTTGTCATCGAGATGGCAAAGATCGAGGAATTGCTTGGCGAAGCGTATGCGGACGCGGGGAAATTCGAAACAGCGATGCAGATCTTCGATCGCATTCCCGATCGTTATCCCGAATATGCCACCAGCAGTGTTCTCAAGGATAAGATCGCGTCGCTCCTGCATTTGATATCATTGGAGCTTATCGACACGGGCAAAACCGACGGTGCTATCGAACTTCTGGACTTGATCTGCCACAAATATCCCGGCTATGCCCAGCGCAAGAAGATCCATCGGGTCGTTGTGGAACTGCGGTTGGACTCAGCGCCAGAAGCGCGCGGTGACCGCAAGTCGTGCCTGCGGTTTTATGATTCACTGGCGACGCGTTATGCCGCCCACGTGTCGGAAGTTGCAGCCTTTAAGGCGATCCGCGCAGGCGTCGCGAAGTCATTCCGGACATCCTGGCAGGGTGGCAACTACATGGAGGCACTCGTTGACATTTATGCCTTCCAGTCTACCTATCCAAGCCTGAGCCGGGAGATAAAAATCGAGAAAGCGTTCGTTCCCAGTGTTACCCAGTATATGGCCGGGATCGAGAAAGAGCGGAGCATGACGAAAAAGCCGGTTGCCAGTGCGATCACCGATGCGTTGCGTCTGTTGAATCAACGACATCCTGAAATCAGTCGACGGCACAAGTTCAACGAGCTTTTTATGAAATGGAAGTTGCAGCGTGCCGACGAATACGTCAAGACCGGACAGATTGTCACCGCGTTTGAAGTGTACCAGGATTTAATCGTCAACTTTCCGGAGCAGGCCGAGGCACACGGCGTCGCGCAGCAGATGCGGAGCATCGGCTGGAAGTACAAGCTCGAGCGCATTCAACGCCCGCTCGGCATCAATGAATCCGTTGACTGGTCCGTCTTTGTTCTCTGTCTGATCCTCTGGCCGATCTTCGGCATTCGCTCCTTGCAACGGGGTCGGATGCGCGGCCATGTGCGATACAGAGTCCTGCAGTTCATCACATCTCTCGTCATATTCCTCGTGTTGTTGGGCTGTTTTCTGTACGGCAAATACCCCTTCGCACACGCTTTTGCGTTTGCCTTCCTGGTGCCGGAAGCCGTGTACCACGTCCTTGGATTTTCGACCCTGTACCTGTTCTTTCCGTTGATTTACGGCGAGCGCCGGCTGAATCTGCAGCGTGGCGTTCTCCGAGTCCTTGGTGCCGACAGTGCCGGTGACTACGATGACGAGAGTGAAAAAGGCAATGCCTTCATCCGCTACCTGCGGAACACATCGTCACGCCTTGAGCGGGACCTGCCGCTACTCCATGACCGGATGTTGTACCGAATCGAAAAAGCGCGGGAGATCGCCACGGCCCGGCCGGAACGAGGATATGCCATCTTCCAGCGACTTCTGCGCCGGCTGAATCAGGAACTCGGCAAGTTCGTGGACCATGACACCTGGAGCGAACACCATGCCGCATGCCTTTTCAATCTCGGCGTGCTTGCCCGGGAATTAAACCGAAAGGCGGAAGCCCGGACGTTTCTGGATGAGCATGTTAAGCTGCGGCCCAAGAGCGCCGAGTCGCGCCGTATTCTCGGTGAAATACTTTTCGAACAAGGAGACCATGAAGGGGCAATCGCACACATCAAGATCTGTCTGGCGGCCCACGGAGGGGACAACAAATTATGGTACAGTCTTGGCCGCTGCTACTTTGAACTGGGCGACAATGCCTCCGCATCCAAGTGCTTCGAGTCCGTCAGCGAGGAATCCAGAGATGTCCTGTTTTTCGGGGCCCGTGCGTATTCGCGCGCCAATGAGTTGGACAAGGCGGTGGAGCAGTTTCAACTGCTTCTGAAGCGATACCCCAAAGACACGGAGTCTATCTACTATCTCGCCTCCTCGCTCGCGCAGCACGGCGAAATCAAAAAGGCGGCCAAGATTGCAGGACTCATTAAGCCGGAGAATCCGTTCTACCCGGGCGCCTTGACCATTGTCGGGAATATTCTGTTTGTGAACAAAGATCTCGACAACGCCCGGGCTAAATTCAACGAAGCGCTCGCGATGGATGCCAAGTGCATACCGGCGTTACTTGGTCTGGCGCTGCTGAACCTCGAAGATGAGGAACGGGACAAGTCACGAAAGCTCTTCGAATTTGTTTGCGAGCTGAATGCCGAGAATCCAACCGCCAATTACTATCTCGGTAAGCTGTACGAGGCGGATGATTCAGTCAAAGCGATATTCCATTTCGAAAGAGCTACGCAATCGGCCGCTTTCAAGGCTAAGGCCCAGCTCGAACTGGGCCGCATTTCATTCTTCAGGAGACTCTACGACAAATCGATTCATCACTTCGAACTGGCCGGCAATGCGGACGGAACGGCAGCGGCGACATGGTATCTGTACCTTTTCGCTTACGCCTTGGCCTCGCAGGGCCGGTTCGAGCGATTCGAACAGATCCTCGCCCGGATCCTGGGCCGCAGCTATCAGGAAGAGTCCTGGTTGGGGACGGCGCCAACGGCGGTTTATGCCCTGGGCACGCTGCTGATGGAGAAGAATGCGTACACAGCGGCGCACAAATGTTTCGATTTTGTCCGTTCAAGCGTGACCGACGAACCGGTTAGAGCGCATCTCGATAAGCTGCTTGAAGAGCTCAGCCTGCGCATTCTCGTCGATCTGCTCGCCGGTGGCGCGTCGGAAGAGGCATTGTGCGGTGCCATGGAACTGCAAACCAAAGTTGACGACGAGCCGCGTCAGGTTGCATGTCAGTTCTACCAAGCCCTTGCCCATATTCACCTCGAGCAGTACAAAGAGGCGGACACGATTCTTTCCTTTCTGAGCAAGAAGGCCCCGGACAATGCGCGTTTTCTTTATCATCGCGCGTTTATCAAACTCGGTCAGGGTGACGGAGCCGGCGCCAACTCATTACTGGAACGGCTCGAGCAGTTGCCGGATCCACCGCACCATATCCGGGCGGGCATCGGCACGATCAAGGCGTATCTCTTCGGAATACAGGAGAACTACCCGGAGGCGATATCGGCGCTGGACGAAATCCGGTCAGCACCGGTCAAAGGCGCGGCCAATGGCGAATATCTTGACCACACCCTCCGTTTGACGCGCGTCTTCTACCAATGCCATCAGCGCGAATCGCGACACGCCCGGGACGAGCTTTCTCAGCTGCCGGAGCGGCTGCAGCCCATTGCCGCCTATCTGTATGCCGCCGCCGCCGTTGGAGACGAGGGGCTCGGTACCGCCCTCGATCTGTTGCGGCCGTTCGCCAACGCCAGTGAGGAAAACAGGAAACTGTTTACGATTCTGGCCACCGAGCATGGGGTCGCCGCTATCGCGGCCAGGGACCGGGACGCGGCGCGGCGGATCTTCGAGGAGATTCCCGCGCCGCCACCGGAGATCGAGAACGTCATCCTTTCCCTATCGTTGAGCGATGTCTTCGACCGGCTCAATGACGCGGCGACGGTCGCCCAGACGATCCACGACCTTCTGGATCGGCGGCCGAAAGTCCACGATCGTTATATGATTCATTCGGTGACGCACAACCTGGCGGTTCTGAATCTGAAGTACTGCATTTTGATGGAAGAGGCCGGCGAGAAGGAGAACATCTACGAAATCTGGGATGGCTGCATAACGTTCTGGACGGAGAACGTTTTCGACAAGCCGGAGTTCTGGAATTTGGAATTGGAGCGTTTTTCGTCGTTAAGTCAGACGCTGCACATGTTTACAGTCGAGGATCTGGAGGTGATCAACCTCGAATTCCAGGAAGATAACTTCGTCGAACTTTTTGTTGTTTACATCCTCAGTTATCTGAATGCCGGCGACGAGCGCAACTGTGAGCGGCACATGTCCCTCCTGCAGTTGATGGGGGAACGGACCGGCAACCTCACGGCCTATGTCAACATTCTGGCGCAGGCCGTCACCACATTCAATGCCGGCATCGACAAAGCGGACCCGCGCCATGATATTTGGGACTTTGCCATTGCCAACCTACTCGTGCAGATCAAGGTCGGCGAGATACTCGGCCGCGAAACGGAGGCATTGAAACTGGATTTGGAAATCGATCGGCTGGCATGCCATCAGTATGATTCGCCGCGCGAATTCGAGCGGGCCAAGCGCGAGTTTAATACGATCATGCTCGATGCACTGCAGCAGGGCGCCCTCGGAAGTTTCGTGGCCGCCGGCGATCAGCTCAAAAAAATACTCAAGGAAGTCCCGCCCGGTATCGATCTGGGCAAACACAATCGGACTCTGCGAAAACTTTGCGAAGCGGCGCGGCAACCGAAGCAGACCGCTCAAAAGGGTGTGGATCTCAATTCCGCATTCGACAAGATGTACACGGCAGTTCGTAATCACAACATGAGGAAATCCTCCGACAATGCCGGTCCTACCAGAAAAAAAACATCCGTTCAAGAAGAAGTTTATCTCAATCTACGATGAGCTTGACATCGAGCCGTCGGCGACGGAAGAGGAAGTCAGTGAGCGCCTCGGGAAGCTCACCTCTGAGATCACATCGTTCTCGGACGAGGCGAAGACCGCACGGATGAACGAGCTGCAGGCGATGATCGACTTCTTCAAGGACCCGAAACAACGGGTGCAGATCAACGCCCTCATCCTCGACAAAGTGGATGTCCGGTCGATCATGAGCCAAATCAAGGATTTGCCCAGTCTCGCCAACACAAAAATCGGCCCGCCAAAGACCGACCTGAGTCGTGTGCTTCTGGAGGGCCGGAACCGCGAACTTTCCGAAGAGGATTTCAGATCTCTGGAGAAAAACCCGGACTTCGAATTCGATTTCGACGAAGCCAACAGGATCATCGACAAGATGCCGATCGAATGCCAAATCGTCTATGAAAATTGAACGACTGACTGAACTGGAAGGGCTTACGCCGCGCCGCGGCCCGGTTGTTCTAGCGATCATGGATGGTGTCGCGTATGGGGCGCACGCAGAGGGCGATGCGGTGCGCAGCGCCTTGACGCCGACGCTGGATTGGCTGCATCAGAACTGTCCCGGAACACGTCTCAAGGCCCATGGGACGGCTGTCGGCATGCCGTCGGACGATGACATGGGCAACAGCGAAATCGGGCACAATGCCATCGGCTGCGGGCGTGTCTTTTCACAGGGCGCGAAGCTGGTGAGCGAAGCCATCGCCGCCGGCGCACTATTCCGCGGTCCGGTGTGGCAGGATTTGATCGAAAATTCGTTGGCGCACGGATCGACCCTGCACTTTATCGGCCTGGTATCCGACGGCAATGTTCACAGCCATATAGATCACCTGCGCGGTCTCATCAAGGCGGCGGTCCATGCGGGTGTTCGGCGCATCCGTGTGCATGCGCTTCTCGATGGCCGGGATGTCGGCGAAACCAGCGCGCTCGATTACATCGACCCGCTGGAGGCGGAGTTAGAAGCTCTGAATGCACGCGGCGCCGACTGCCGAATCGCGTCGGGCGGCGGCCGGATGGTTATCACCATGGATCGCTACGGCGCTGACTGGGACATGGTCCGTTGCGGCTGGGACGTCCACGTGCATGGCCGGGGCCGGACCTTTTCGTCGGCGCACCAGGCCATCGTCAGGTTGCGGCAGGAGACCGGGGCGATCGATCAGGACCTGCCGGCCTTTGTCGTCGCCGCCGACGGCGAGCCCGTTGGCCCGATTCAAGACCACGACTCGGTCGTCATCTTCAATTTTCGCGGCGATCGCGCGATGGAATTATGCAACGCTTTCGAAGTCGATGACTTTTCCAAGTTTGATCGCGGTCGTCGGCCGCCGGTCCGCTTCGCAGGCATGATGCAGTACGACGGCGATCTCAACATCCCCCGCCGCTACCTGGTTGACCCGCCGGGACTGGATCGAACGGTCGGCGAGTTCCTTTGTAACGAAGGCGTTCGGCAGCTGGCCATCAGCGAGACGCAGAAGTTCGGGCACGTCACCTATTTCTTCAACGGCAACCGCAGCTGCAAGTTCGACGAGGACCTTGAGGAGTACGTCGAGATCCGTTCCGACAATGTCCCGTTCGATCAGCGCCCGGCTATGAAGGCTGCGGAGATAACGGACCGTGTCATCAAGTCGATTACGCGCAGCGACTGCCGCTTCATTCGCATGAACTTTCCGAACGGCGACATGGTCGGGCACACCGGGAATTTTCTGGCCACGGAGATTGCGGTTGAGGTCGTCGACCTGTGCCTGGGCCGGTTGGTGCCGGCCGTACGTGCGGCCGGCGGCGTTCTGATAGTGACCGCTGATCACGGAAATGCCGACGACATGTACGAGCGGGACAAAAAATCAGGTGACGTGATAACGGCGGATGGTCGTCGGAAAATGAAGACCTGCCATTCACTTAATCGGGTGCCGTGTCTCATTTACGATCCTGATTTCAACGGCGAATACGGACTGGGCGGGAACGATGCCTTGGGGATCACCAGCCTTGCGGCGACATGTATCAATCTGCTCGGGTACCGGGCACCCGAGGACTACGATCCGGCTGTGATTGCGTTTCCCTGATGCAACACCGGCGGGTTCAACTGATGAAAATCAGCCGGTAGAAGAAGAGAGCGACAACCGCCAGCAGCAGCACGAGCCAAAGGCCGAAGGCCGAATAAGTGAGGACAACCGCGCGTTTGGTATTGAACGGTTGCGGCTGAAACTGTGCCTCAACCTGTTCGACGACCTGTGCGATATTGCCCTTTGCCGCACTGGCATGAACGTCGTCGATGAACTCGAGCAGCGGCGCCTTTTCTTTCTTCGTCTCCGCCAGCTCTGCCTTATCTTTACCGTTGACGAACTCGTGCATCGACATCTTCGTTCTCTGGCCTGCTTTTTTCTTCGAACCCGGTTTCTTTACCTTGATGGATGAACCCTTTGATATCTCCGCCGTTTCGGTAACGCCTCCGGCCGCGGCAAACGCCGGCACCTTTGCGGCAGGTTTGACCTTCTTCTTTCGCGGCACCCCGATCTTAGCTGCGGAATCGGAAACGCCGCTCTTCTCGATAAAGCGTTGTGAGGCCGCCTCAATGGCGCTGGCCATCAAATCGCTGTCTTCCTCATTTTCGTTGTCCGCAGCCTCGGTCGGGGTTTTCTTCTTTGGCATTTCCTGCGTTTTTTCGAGTTTCCCTTCTGGCGTCCCCGGCGGCGCAGCCGCCCCGGCATCTGGCCCCTTGGCCGGGGGTGGTTTACTTTTTGCAGTCACAGTGGGGCGCATGATGGGCGCCTGCACGGTCGCACACATCTGCGGCACATCCGAGGCCTCAAGCAGTACGGTGCCCTTAAACGACTCAGCTTGACCCTCGCCACTATCCCCCTCTTCCGATTCCTGCTCCTGGGCAGCATTAGCAACTGCGGATTCGAGGGCTGCCGCCAGGCCGGAGGTTGGCTCTTTCGCTTCCTCTTCGTCGCTGCCGGCGAAGCGAATGACCTTCAGCTCGCGCTTTGTCGCGCCGTCGACTTCTCCGTAATTTTTCCGGTATTGAACGAGCATATCCAGCGGCAGGTACATGACCCGGAACCCGCCGTAGTCGATACGTTTCTCAGGCGGATGGCTGTAGGTCGACGCCAGGCAGTTGACAAAATCGACGTTGTTACACCACGAACCGCCGCGCAGGATATGGGGATCGCGCGGATCATCAACGCCATCCAGGCACCATTCCCAGACATTACCGACCATCTGCAGGCAGTTGAACGGGCTCTTGTTCTCGGGAAAGAGATTCACGGGGACGGTGCAATCGTACTCTTTCGGCTCCTGGTAACAGGCCAGTTCCGGCGTCGGCTCGTCATTGCCCCATGGATAGTAGCGGCCGTCGATGCCGCGCGCCGCCTTCTCCCATTCGAGTTCCGTGGGGAGACTGTAATACTCACAGGTTTTCTTTCGCAGCCACCGACAATATCCCTTGGCATCGAGCCAGCTGACATGGCATGCGGGGCAGTCCGCTTCCGGCGACACCAAGTACAGGATCTCCAGATCCTCCTGCGGATAATCCCAGTCCGAATCGCGGAGAAAGGTGACAAATTCATTGACGGTGACCGGAGTTTTCGCCAGGTAAAACGACGCGCGCGTCTCGCCGTATTCATTCTCAGGCCCAAAAATGAAGGGCCCGGGCGGGACAAAGCAATAAATACTGCCGAGGGAGTCGGCCGTTTCGGCCATCTGTACCTGACCCGATACGGCGGCGGCGGTTTCCCCACGCTCACGCAGCGATTTGATCAGCTGCCATTTGGCCTTCTTATAGTCGGATTCGAGGATTTCACCGAGGACAAACCGGTCCTCGAGATCCGTAAGTTCTTCCTGTACAGTCGCGGCCATCAGACCACCCCTAGTACTTGGCATAGATCATCTAAACCGGTCTAAAAATACTTCCAGATCGCTGCAAACTCAAGCCGGAACACGAGTGTCAGAGTACCCGTTCGGGGGGGGGCAGCAGACAGTGTCTGGCGCCGGTATACGGTTCTTTCAGGGCGAACACCCTGACCGAGTCCTTATCGCGACAGACGATTGACAATGATCGGTATCGACGGCGGCACTTCCCGGTTGTCGGGGACCTGGTTTCGAATCATTGTCGGGTGATTGCCGGGGACAACCTGGTAATCGTCGATGCCGGCAAGCCGGGAGGAGAGGCAATGGCACGACGCCGTCACCGACACCATTGATGACGCCGTTGAGGGACGCTTGCACTTCCTCATATGAAATAGTGAGGCTGACCTTTTCGGGCAGCTGCCGCTGCAGCCAGTCGATGCGGGCGGCAACTTTATCGGCGGGGATCGGACTTGTATTGCCGGCGATCATCGTGATCCCGACGTCTGCCGGGTGGGGGCGGGCATTCAGTGCGGTCAGGAATTCGCTGTTCGGCAGAAGATCGTATTGCGCCTCGCCGGCGCCGTCGAAAACGGAACCGAAGAGGACGCCGTCATCGCTGAACGTACGGATGAACTGGTCGCGGATCTTGGCAGCAAATCGCAAGATATGCGAGGCTGGAACCGTAATGCGGCGTACCCACTGTAATCAGCCGTGTGACGTCGGGGAACGCTCCGCGACCTTTTTCCTGTGCCGCCTTACAGTTCCGGGCTGGTCAGCAATTCCCGGCTCACCAGACCGCCCATACTGTGGGCAATGATGTCGACACGATCGACGGCGAACTGATTCAGCACCCGTAATTCCGACGCCAGCAGTTGTGCGGACTCCGCAATGGGCTGATCGTTCAGATAATCGAGATTGCAGACGGTAAATTTCTGCGCCAGCAGGGCCGGAATCAGCGTGCGCCAGACGCGGCCCGGATAGTTGACGCGGTGCACAAGAACGACGGCGTTCGGACCGAGCCGGGCCTGTGCCGGCGGCACAGGCGACCGCGCATCCACCTATACCGTGATACCGTCCTGTGTGGCGGCATCAGTTGCGGCGTCGGGATAACCAGGTCGCCATCATCCCGCGGAAGCGACTGCGAAGGTCTTTTTTCCCCCGATGCAGCCGCAGACGATCGATAATGATGGTAATGGTGTCGGCGTCCGCGTCGATGGTGACGATCCCACGCGTCCATCGCTCAAGTTGTGCCAGTTTCTCTTTGTCGGTCGTGTCGCGGATGTTGTACTGCCATTTCGTATGGCGAAGAATCTACCCGCCGGTAACCCCGATGTCGCCGGCCACTTTCTCAAGCACTTGCCGCAGGTCGAACCTGCCGTCAGGCAGATGAATGGTGTATCGATGCACGAGCTCGGAATTCATCGGGGCGTTGCTTTATTTCGACTCTTCGAGTGCGTCGGCGGTGAGACAAACCGGCGTGAGAGAAACAAAAGCCGTTGCGACGACGGCGCCGATCCGCAGGGAACGGCTGCGGGAATGAAAGGGTCCAGCTTTTGTTGGATTTGCTGGAGTCATGACGTTTCGCCTTGTCACGGGTCAGTGACAACTTTGGCATCGTCGCACAGCTACAAGTCCAGATGGAAATGCTGATAGAGACGGAGGAGTCCCTGCTGGGCACACGCATTGGGGACCACGTCGGTCGCCCGGCTCGGGGGCATAAAGAAGTGATGCACTGCTTCCTTGAAGAGCCGATTGTCCTGAAGCATGGGCACGCGCAACAACGTATGTTTTCCTCCATCACACCGCCCGGCATCGTTTTTCAGCAGGCAGTGGGCAAAGAACAGGGGTATGCCGAGATTAATGATGAGATCATGAATGCGGCTTCGGCCCAGAAGCCGTGCCGGCCTCTTGAGAGATAGACCTGAAGTCGTAGAACCTGTTCCAGGCCGGATCGGATTCGACGGTAAACAACGCGGCCAGCCGGCGCAGGCTGCGGCCGGGCTCCTCCCCATGCCGTCCGGCATCGATAATCTTCCGGCCGATGACATAGCCGTTTTCCCGCAGGACGAAATGTGCCGCCATCAGCCGTCGCTCCGGTGAATTATAGGGCCGCAGCCGGTGGCGGTTCCAAGCTACAGGCTGATAGGCTTTGCGGTGTGGCCACCATGCGGACCACATCTGTTGCACCCGCGTGCGCTGCTCGGCAAGAACGGCGTCGTGACTTGGGTCCGGCAGGAGTCCCGCAGCGCCGAAGAGAACCGCGCTGGCTGCCGATTCCGTCGTGCCCGCCAGCTCTGTCAGCGGGACCAGATCGGCAATCATCCTGAATGCGGCACGGTTTGTTTTTGTATCCCATGATGTCCATGAACGCCTTATAAGCAGCCGGTTCCAGGCCATGTATTTCAATCTCCGTGTTGAGTGCTCGGGCTTTCTCGAGAACACGGGCGATTCCGTATGACTACAGCAAATCCGCGACATACACATCGCTCATGCTGGCGATGAGGCCCGCGCAGTCGCCCGGAGGAACTTGGCTGGCATAGGGGGATAAAGGGAGAGGTCGAGGCGATCGATTATCTCTGGGAGCGGCACTCTGAGCTGACCGTCGAGGACGCACAACGGCACTTGGCCCGGATGCGCCGCATGCCGTTTCGGGTTCTGCCAGACAACATGGAGGATGACGTTTACGTAATCGGGGTTGCCATCGTGGTGATGGTGGCGCCAATCCTCCGGCCGCAGATGGATTTCGATCGAACCGTGCTGCTCGCGGCCATCGATAAGGACCGTTGCATCGTGGAAATCCGGCCCCGACTCGACATTCCAGACGCCGGCGTGAACGACCTGCAACTTCCGGCCGTCGGCGGTTGTCAAAGGGGTGCGGACAAGCTCTTCATTCCAAATTACCTGCAACAGTTTTTCCTGGAAATACGGTTCCTTCTCATCGAAAACTAAAGAACTCAGCGGAAAACAGTTCCTGATAGAAATCGTCGACTTTGCCGCCGATCCGGGGTTTTTCTTGAAGATTCCGACGATACATTCTACGTCGATTCCTTTGTTGAGTTGCTTTGAATTTTTTGCTTTCGTTCAGCGTCGTAATCTGTGAGCTTTCCACTTTAGATCAAACAAAATGGAATCCAAGCCATTCATCAGTTGTCTCGTTCTGAGTGTGATTCTTGTCGGTGGCGGGATGTTGTTCGGACTTTCGAATGCCGAAGAGGACGTCCCGCCCGACGCGTCGTCGCCGCGAATCACGCCGACGGTACGCGCTGTCGGGAAAGTGCTGCCGTCGGTCGTCAACATCAGCACCGTAGAAATCATTCGCGTGCGGGAGGCGGACGTTATCGCCGCCATGTACGAACGCTGGTTCGGCCGTCACCATCCGGACCCGCGTCACTACCGGCGTTACAACATCAAGAATCGGTCGCTCGGCAGCGGCGTGCTGGTGGATGCCCATGGCCTTGTGATCACCAACGATCATGTCATCCAGCGGGCGACAAAGATCATCGTCACCCTGGCCGACGGCTCGAACTACGAAGCGATTCCGAAAGCATCGTTCAAGCAGCATGACCTGGCTCTGATTCAGTTGCAGCTGCCGCAAGCTGCAGGAGTGATGGGTCTCGAACCGATGACCAACGCCCGAGCCATCGAGTTCGCAATTCCGGGTGATCTTATTCTCGGGGAACCGGTGATTACGGTGGGCAACCCGTTCGGCCTCCGCGGCAGCGTCACGACTGGCATTCTCAGTGCCTGGGGTCGAACCGTTATCCTCGATGATGAGGTCGTTTTCGATGACCTCATTCAGACGGACGCGGCCATCAATCCCGGCAACAGCGGCGGGCCGTTGGTGAACGCCAACGGCGAGCTCATCGGTATCAATCTGGCGATTCACCTGGACGAGCACGGGGTGGCGGCCGAGGGCATCAGCTACGCCATTTCATCCAAACTCGTCGAAGAGGTGCTCAGCACCTGGCTGATACCGTCGCGTTTCGGCGACAATTTGTGCGGCATCATTCCGGGAACCAGGCTGGAAGATGAACGCCGGTGCTGGGCGATCGTCAAGGAGGTCCTCGGCGACAGTCCGGCCGCGGCTGCCGGGCTCGAGGCGGGGGATGTCATTTTGGAGTTCAACGGCGTTCCCGTCCGGCGCGCTGTGGAGGTCGGCCGCCTCATGTGGCATTTGACCGCCGGCGATCCCGTACGTATCAAGTTGGAGAACGGCGGGACCGTCAAATTCGAAGTGGGGCGGATTGCCCCGTTGAGCGGCGCCGAATTGATCGAGAAATGGCTGCAAGCCGAAGTGGAGGAACTGACGCCGCGACTGGCCCTGGCCATGGGATTGGACGGTTGGCGCGGCCTGGTAATCAGCCGTGTCCTTCCGAAGTCGGTATTGGGTCGAAAGCAGATCGAGCGTGGCGACATTGTTCGGCAGGTTGGCGAAATTCCGATTTCACGATTCGCCGACGTCGTGCAGGCGCTCAAGGACGCCCGTCACGGCGACGTTGTCCGGGTGGCGTTTCTGCGCCCGATTTACCTGGGTCCCGGCGATCCGCCACAATACCTTTACCCGTTTTCAATTGAAATCCTCTATTGAGTGCCGTATATTCCGGGACTCAGTTTTTTTGCCGGAATGTTGACCGGCGACGGCGGCAGCGCTATGTGGTATCTCTGGAGACGTTTGCATGAAGCGCCGAAATCTGTTGACTCTCATCACCATCACCCTGCTGACGTTATGGGGCATCTACATGTTGCTGCCGGCATATGCCGACCACGGCAAGACCCGTCGCCAGCTGCAGGATGTCGAACGGCTGTATCTGGAGCGGCAGCGGGATCGTGACGAGCTGACTCACGAGATCCACAAGTTGAAGACGGATCCGCGCGCCATCGAACGCGTTGCCCGTGAACGCTTTCGATGGAGCCGTCCCGGCGAGACGATATACGATTTCCAATAATTTATTTTACGGCCGAAACAAAACGCGGGGAGTGA
>CAUZRT010000017.1:0-20378 GCA_963582235.1 Lentisphaeria bacterium | reverse complement strand
AGGACACCAACAAGAGGCCGACGACGAGCTCGTTGGTTCACGACACGTCCGGTAACCATCCCGACAATGCGTGGCAAAATGTGATGTACATTGACGGTCACGTCAGCGGTAAAAAGCCGTCTTTTTAATTCTTCGGTTTGCTGAAAGCAGTTTAGCGGAACAATATGATTCCGTTTTTCAAAAAAGAACGGGGAGATAATCTCCTCGTTCTTTTTTGTTGCCCGTAATCAGGCCGAATCTGTGCGCCAGGAAAGGCCCGATGCGCACATGCAGAAAAATCATCTGTGGCGGCTTCGGCATCGCCGCTGTTTTACTTCTGTTCGGTTCATATCCGATCGCCCTTCTCCCGCCAGGTCTCAGCGGCGACTCCTATTATGTCCACATACCGGCGGCCTTCATACTGACGCTGTTGTCGCTGCCAGTGATCGCGGCGAGCCGCTTTCGCGGTCGGCCGGCAGTGCGCATCTGTATCGGTGTATTCAGCGCGGCGGTCCTCTACCGACTGGCCCGCGACCCCTCGAGTGCGACAGCAATTCTGGCGTTTCTCGGCTGTTGCGTCGTACCCCTGGCGGTGACCCACCTCTATGCGCAATGGCAGCATCAAACGGTACGTGCGGTGATGGCAGCGGCGTTCGTGATGTGGCTGTTGCTGACGATCTACGGCGCCTTGAACCTCCGCGTCGGGATCGAAGTGATCGGTATTACCGGCAATCGAAACTGGATGGCGATATTCCTGCTTGCCGTTCTACCCTGGGGCGCGTACGGTCTATGGCATCGACTCAAACCATCGCTTGGCCGGGGCGGCGCCGTCTGCATGACCGCACTGATTGCCGGCATCCCCACATTCTTTCTGGTCTATAAATGCGCCAGCCGGTCAGCCTGGTTGGCGCTCGGCGTCTTTTCGGTTCTGTGGGTTTTTCGCGCCCTCGGCCGGCGTTCGCTGCGCATCCTTCTGGGATTCGCAACCGTGACGGCTGTGGCGTGTGTGCCCTTGCTTTTCGGTGCCCAACTGCTCGACGCATTCATGGCTGATATCCGGCTGCCGGTCTGGTTTGGGACGGCGCGGATGATCGCCGACAATCCGCTGACTGGCGTGGGGCCCGCGGAATTCCTGCGACAGTTCCCGGAATACCTGGCACCGACCGCGTATCATCGGCGATTGGTTGCGTCCGAGACCATCATCCACCCACATAACGAATTCCTCAACCTGGCGGCCAATATCGGGATCCCGGCAGCTGTGTCATGGCTGCTGCTGTTGGTGCCGCTGATTCAGGATTTCCGTCGGCGAAGCGGATTCGAGCGCATGGCGCAATTCAGTGCGTTCATGATTTGTTTCCAGGGCCTGCTGGATAAATCTCTGGTACAAGCGCCAGCCAGCATATTCGCCATGTGCTGCCTCGGTCTGTGCTGGCGGCGTTTCATTGTTCCGATCGAAGCGCAAACCACGGCATCGCCGACGGGCAAAGGGCGCGTGCCGATCCTCACCGCCGCACTCGGTATCTGCGCACTGGCGGCACTGGCGGCATCCTGGAAAAACTGCCGGCGGGACTGGCACTTGAGACGTGCGGCACAATACGAGCGTTCGCGGCTCCTTGACCGGGAACTGGCGCATTTTCGCCGAGCGCTGGCTGCGGACCCAAAATCTCCTGAGGCGCTGTATGGAGCTGGCGCCTTGGCAATTGAGGGACTTGCCGACCCGGAACTGGCGCTCGAGTATCTGCACAGAGGTTATGCGCTCAACCCGAATTACGGTCACATCAATCGCTTACTCGGCCTCGCCTATGGTCGGATGAACAGCTATGAGCGCGCGCTCGAGTTCTTCGCCCGCGACTGCCATCTGTTTCCCCGAGACACGGGAACGTTTCACTATTATTTCACCGCTTTGGCGCTCGCCGGTCGCCTGGACAAGCTTGCTGAGATCGACGCGCATCTGAGTCGCCTTTACCGGGAGAAATCCGCGCTCACGTACCGCCCGGAAATCGGCAGAAAGCTGGCCGCCGACTGGCGAACCGCCGTTCAGACCGGGGATGTCGAACGCGCATTGGAGATGGCGCGACATCTCTGCATACACCCAATCAGTATCGGCTTTGTCGATCCTCTGTTTGCACGCGTTGCGACACCGGAGGAATGGCCGGTGGACGTACAGTACGGCGGCTTCACGATGGTGGATTTCTCTTATTGGGAGGCGATTGTCGAGCGCCGTAAGATCGTCGACGAAATCACCTTTGAAACCGAAGGCGAAGGGCACCGTGGTACGCAAGTGCAGCGCATGTTCAAGGAATTGCAACGGCGGCTTGTCATTGATGCAGCCCACCCGGGTTATCTTCTTCCTCACAAGGTATGGCAGGAAAAACGGGGGAATCCGACATCCGTTCTGACGTTGCTCGCCTGGATCTACGACGGCGACGGGGTCCCGACCCTTTTACCGGGCAGCCACAGGGCGCGCAGGCTCCTGATCCAGGATGGCGGCCAACTGCGCGAAATACGCGTTGGCGATACGGCCATGACGTTAACGACAGCCATGAAACCGGCGACCGGTGACGGCGCGACTGATACGGCACCGGGAATGTCCGCACAGCCGCCGCCTCGAGACCCTCCCCGGCTGTTCTTCTATCCGCAAGCGTTCTTTCTTCGGAATCAGGTTCTCGGGATCCTGATCCAGCATTATCTTCCGACTGAATATCCGGGCTTCGCCAACATCCCGATTATCGCGCTTATCGAGCGTGCGGAGCAGTTTCACGGTACGGGGACGCGGATCAATCTCGACGACTGCTGCGCCCCGGAACCATTGCGACGCCCGCAGGGTCAAGTAGAGAACCAGTGAGCCATAACATGTCGCTGTTGACAAATCGAATTCAACTGCTGTTTCTCCTGGCGTTGGCCGGGTCTCTGTTTCTCACCTTTCCGCTGGCGCTGATCCCTCAAGGGTTTGTGTCCGCTGCGTTTGAAATCAGTCTGCCGTCACTTTTCATTCTGACCCTGATGACGATACCGGTTATCCTTGGGACGCCGGTTGTCCCCGGAATCGTGTTCGGGATAGGAATGGCGGTATTTGGTATTTCGGTTCTGTTCAACATGGGCTATTACCGCAGCCACCTGGTGGAATCGGTGGAACTTCTCGGGTATATCGCGATACCGCTGGCGGTGGCCATTGTACGAAAGACCGACGGTCGGTTGACCTTCGAGCGCGTGGCGAACATCGGATTCGTCCTTTGGGCCGTGCAAATCTTCCTCGGCTACATGTCATTGGGCTATCCGCAGTTACTCATCACGAAAATTTTCGGCTGCTTGATCAGATTCTTCGGTGAACCTGTTTCATTGGACGGCCTGGTGTTCTATTCCGACGTCGTCGGCCTCAGCGGCAATCGCAACTGGGCGGCTTCCGTTATACTGGCATCGATGCCGTGGGCATACGCTCGCATTTCGTACTGGATGAGCCGGTTCTCGCAGCCTCGCCTGGCTACTCTCGCCTCGATACTTTTGTGCGTCCCGCCCACTCTCTGGCTGACATACAAATGCGCGAGCCGCGGCGCCTGGCTGGCCCTGATCGCCGTCGGTATCCTGTACGCGTTCCTGCTGATGCGGCGACTGGAACGTGCCCTCCTGTCGATATTCCTTGCCCTGGGAGCGGCGCTGCTTCTACACCTGACACTGCTGCATTACCCACTTAAATTGATCGATACGATTCGCCGGGATGTCCGGATCCCGATGTGGGCGGCGACGCTGTCCATGACACGTGATCATGATATCATTTTGTCGTCAACGGTGGACTGCCTTCGTGGCAGAAAGCCCACACCTTCAACTCTGCCAGCACTGCTGGGCGTCGGCCCCGGCCGCTTCACAGAGCGATATACGCATCCTTATCGTGCGCATTCCACATATCATGACCGATTGGTCGCCGCGGCGGTAACCATCCACCCGCACAATGAGTTTCTCAATATCGCGGCCCAGGTCGGTGTCGCCGCCGCGGCGGCCTGGCTGTTGCTTCTCGTTCCTTTATTTCGAAAGGGGGAGCCGGATCGGTTATTCGGCTGCTGCCGATTCAGCGCCTTTCTGATAATCGCACACAGCATGCTTGATATGACAATGGTCCGGGCACCGGGCAATATCTTTGGCCTTTTCGCACTTGGGGTCTGCTGGAGCCCCATGTTGCGAGCTACCGCCTGGTCCGCCCTGCAGAGTCGATTCGGGACGATGCGGCGCGTTCTGGTGCCGGCAGCCGTCTGTGTTCTGCTCGTCGGTGCAACGGCGGCGGCTATCCACGATGTTCGCGTCGACCATCATTTTCGCCGCGCCTTCATCGATGAAGAAATCGGCAGAAAAGCCGCAAAGGGAGGATTGGAGAAACACGCACACAAGTACTACGCATCCACGTTCGATCACTACAGCCGTGCCGCCGACATCGACCCCGGGAACATCCGCGCATTCCTCTTCGCCGGGGTGGTGGCCATCGATAAGCTGGAGGATCCGGACCGCGCATTGCCGCATCTGCAGAGGGCACATGAACTGGATTCGACGTTCGGCCATCTGAACAACAAGATCGGCAAAGCATTCGTCCTTGGCGGCCGGCATGATCTGGCGCTCAAGTTCTACGAGCGTGAAATGGCATTGTATCCCCGGTTGCCCGAAGCATTTCAACGTTACTTTGTGTGCCTGGCGGTCACTGACCGTCTCGACGAACTGCCGGCAATGAGCGAGCGACTCAAGGGCATTTATCGGACGCGTGCCGAATTGCGGATGCACCGTCCCGGACTGGAAGCCCTGGCCGCCCGCTGGCTGGCGCAAGTGCGGGCGGCCGATGGGACGGAGGCAGCAGCCAGCGCCCGCGAACTGTGCATGTACATCTCATCCATATTCGTCGATCCGGCATTTTATCTTATCACGGCGGGCCAATCGTGGCCGCGGCACGAGTTTCTGTTGGGCAAGTTCAACGATCACGACGATTTCTTCTATTGGTATCAACTCGTACTCTGCCGAAACATTGCAGAAACAGCCGAGATTTCTGCCGGCGGTGTCAGCGCCGATCCACTCCGCCAGCTGGAGGCGCTTGTCCGCGTGATTCGTGAACGTGTCAAGATAGATCCCAAAACCGGGACATTCGCTTTCCCCGAGAACGTCTGGACGTCGGGCGAAGGCAGTGTGATATCGTGCTATTGCCTTTTTGCAGGCGCCGCCTATCAGCGTGGCTGTGACACGATTCTGTATCTCGGCGACAATGGCGCCCCGGAGTACTGCATCGTTTCCGATGGCACGTTCTTCTTCCGTGTCGATCTGCAGGCACAGACCGTGACCCCGGTGGTAGCGGCCCAAGGCGCGACCGGCAAGGATACCGGCGCCGTCACATTCCAGTGGCAGCCCGGCCGCATGAAGGCCGTTTGCATGCCCCAGGAATTCCTCCTGAAGAATCAGATATTGGGAACCTTGATTCGGGAATACGGCGGCGATGCCGCCCCGGTTTTCGATGAAATGCCAACCCTGAAATTAATTCGCTCCCTTGGCCTGAATCCAGCGCGCGGCGGCACCGTCTTTGCTGATTTGCGTGAACATTGCGCTCGCCAACCGATCGACTATCTTTATGACCGAATTCAGGAATCGCTGGCTGCCGAGGGCCACGGGCAAAGCGACGAATAAGGGTACAAGCAATCGGAGTTCGTCGTAAATATGGAGAACACCATCGAACACTGGATGCGGCAATTAATTACGATCATTTACTGTTGTCTTCTCGCAACGCTGCTGCTTTGCGAACGGAGTCTCGCGCAGTCGCCTCCGGCGCCATCGCTGGATAACTGGGCGAAACGCGAATATCTGGAGACGGAGCGAACGACGCCACTGAACCGGATACCTCCTTTGGCCAGCGCGGTTGTCTCCCAGGGTGATTGGCTGGTGCTGCCGATCCAATTGCCGGGAAAAAACGAGTTCTTTACGGAGGTGCAGTCCGATTGGCTGACGTGGGATACGATAACGGTACGCCTCTTTCTGCCGGCCGCATTCCCGCGCTCGAGCGAGGTTTATTTCTTTGCCAAGGACTGGGATGACCTCTGGCTGCAATGTCGCGTGGCACTGGTTGGGGACGTCAATCCGGAACACGTCGACGTCCGTCAACCATCGGATGCGGAGTTTGAATTCACGCTGCCGATCTCCGACGGGGCCGCGACAAGAATCTGGAAACCAAAACATCACCTGCGCCCATGGCACCAGTTGACGCCGAAACAGATCGCCGAGTTCGGGGTCAAAATAAATTCCGCGGAAGCCGAGCCGCAATCGTACGACGGGCTCGTGTACATCACGGGCATAACTCTGGGGCGGGCGGTACGGCCGCCGGACCAGATGCCCAGGTTTGTCGAGAACGTGATTTACTGGCCGAAATCGCCGCGGGTCGGCGACAAGATTGAGGTCTCGTTTCAGGTCACCCATCCATACTCGGACCCGTTCTCGCGGGAAGATGTGGATCTGCGCGCCGCCATCACCCGACCCAACGGCGGTCCTTTGAACATTTCCGCTTTTTACTATGAGGACTTCCTTTATGATGACCTCGATGCCCAGGCGAAGCTCTTACCCTCGGGACGTCCGGAATTCCGGGTACGATTCACGCCGACCGCTCCGGGACGTCACGTGATCCGCATCAGCGGCCGAATCGGCAGCGAAACCATAACTCTGCCGGCGAAAACATTTGATATTGGGAAGCCGGCAAAGCCGTGGAAAGGGTTTATCCGCGTCTCCTCGAAAGATGCGCGCTTTCTGGCTTACTCTCAAGACGGCTCCGAGTATCGAGGCGTGGGGATCAACGTGCGATCGCCCTTTGATACGCGCTACATAGAGAATTACCCCTTTTCGAGGTGGCAGCGGGAAGATCTGAATCTGTACAAGCGTTTGTTCAAAAAATACGCCGAATCCGGGATCAATCTGACTGAGGTGTGGATGTCGTCTTGGTGGCTGGCGCTGGAGTGGATTCCCGACGCGCCGGGGAATCACGGCATCGGCTATATGAACCAATGGCGGGCCTGGAAACTGGACCGGATTTTTGACTGGGCGGCAGAGTATGGACTACATATAATTTTGCTCTTCAACAATCATGGCAAGTTCAGCAATGACATCGATCGCGAATGGGACCGCAATCCGTTCAACGAGACTCATGGTGGTCCGTTCAAGTCACCCAACGAATACTTCCACAAAAAGGAAGGCAAGCAGGCGTTCAGGAAGCTTGCGGATTATGTCGTTTCCCGTTGGGGATATTCACCGAACCTGTTTTCCTGGAAGCTGTTCAGCGAAATCGATCTGACCGGTGACAAAGGACAAATGCGATCCTGGTATAGAAATCCCGCAGTGAAGGATTGGCATCGGGAAATGGGACGGTACCTGAAATCGATCGATCCGAACAAGCATCTCGTAACAACACATTGGGCAACCGATTACACCATTATCAACAAGAATCTCGCGGAGATTCCCGAACTGGATTTCGTGACCATGGACGCCTATCTGCCGAACAAAAACGTGGGTGCCAAGCGGCTGTTTCATTTGATTCATGAGTCAAGTGTCTTCGCCGAGAAAATGAAGAAGCCATGCTTTATTACCGAATTCGGGGGCAGCCCCCATGGCGATACGGTGCCGCAGACATTGAGCCAGCTGCACTTGGGCATGTGGACCGGTCTTTTCGGCGGTATGGCCGTGCCGCCGCTGTTCTGGTGGTTTCCGCTGGTCGAAGAAATGGATCTGTACTTCGAATTCCGTGCCCTGGAAAATTATACATCCGGCGAACAATTCAGCGGGGCAAAATCATCTGTGCACAAAGCACTGTATCCCGAGCTCATCCTCTGCAAACTGGCCCGCGATGACGCCAACTGGCTTTGGCTGTTCGACAAGGAGTATTTTTTCGCCGCTCGCGTCAATGCCATATCGAAGCGACACGGCGATGTCATTGTCGAACTGACAGGATTGAGCCGCGGCAGCTACGCCGTGGAATTCTGGAACTGTACGGACGGCTCGATCATATCCGATTCAAGGATCGAAATCACCGCCGGCGCCGGCTCCTATCAACTGGTTCTGCCACCGTTCGAGCGCGATATTGCCGTGAAGGTGAAACGAACGTTATAAGCGCGAACTCGATTTCCGAAGCTGCACGTAAGAGGGCGGAGGCCGTCGACTGGCGTATTACGCGTTTGCGTGTCGGCCCGGGCCCCAATGGTCGGCGAGCGAAAACATGGCAATGCCGGGTCGCATGCGATAGTTTACGACACCTGCTCATGGGTAAACTGAATATCTGCCGCAAACCGGTGTTCATCCGTGCAACCAAGCCGCCGCACACACAATGGAAATGAGAATGGCGCTCTGGCCTCACCCGGACTTTGACCATCACGCGACTCATATCCGTATCCCGCTCCACCGACTCTTTTACTATCTGTTCTTTGATCCGTCGGTTTTCGTCGTTCTACAGCGTAAGAATCTGTCGCAAGTCCTGCGCCTGGTGTGCCTGGTGTGCCTGGTGTCCGCAGCGATCATTGCATCCAGCGTGGTGATCGCCGTTCACAGTTCGGCGCAAAGATGGAAAGGCTGGATCAAGGAGGAGATCGGCGAGCTAAGCGTGTCGCCGACGGGCACGGTGAGTTGGAACAGGCCCAAAGAACTACCGTATACGGGCCGATTCGGCTCCTGGATCATCACATACAGCGACCGGCATTCCTTTCCACAGGAGAAACTTGTCGCCGAGCGGGCGGCTTGCGGAATTTGGATTACGCCCGACGACTGCCTGCTGTGGGTCAAATTGCCACCGCCGTCTTGGGGCGACTACCCGGGCGAGACCGTCCTTCAACCATTCGATCTTGTGCAGATCGGAAGATTGTTCCTGCCGATCATGATCGGCGAGACGACGTTTACCGCGAATTCGGCTGATGTTTGCCGATACATCGACCGGGTGTTGCTGACGTTCTACCTGTTGGTTCTGCTCGCCAAGATCGTCATGGTGATCGGTACCGTCATGCTCCTGCCAGTCATTTCGTCAGTGCTGATGATCGTCATGCCCTATGTGATCCGCAACCGTGACTTCCGCATGCCATTCCCGCGCATTGCGGTCTTGTATCTTTATACGAGTATCCCGCCAATTATCATAGCGACCGTGTATGCCTGCCTGCGCTTCGAGCATTTGAATTTTTTCATTGTATTCTTTCTAGCATTTCTCGGATACCACTTCTACGTCATGCGCGTTCTTCGCAATATGACGAATAATCCATCAACGCCCGCCGATCCGTGGACCCGCAACGGCGGCGACGACACGATAAACGGCTCGGTGGATGACGATGAAGACGACAAGCAGTAACAAGCCGACCGCTTCGCTGTTGCAGAGGATCAATGAGTTCCTCGGTCATGCCACCCTTGAACGCGGACTGGCAAAGAACAGCGTCGCCGCGTACAAAAGCGACCTCGGACAGCTCGCGGCGTATCTGGTATCGAAGGACATCGCGGACTGGGCGTCTGTGGAACGCGGCGACCTGGTCGATTTCCTTGAGGAGTTACGGGACCGGGATCAGGCGCCGGCAACCCTGGCACGCAAGCTGGTGGCCACGAAAGTCTTCTTCCGCTACCTGTTTCAGGAGAACCTCGTCAGCCGAAACGTCACGGAAGTCATGGATGGCCCACGTCTCTGGCAGATGCTTCCGGGCTTCCTGACATCGGAGGAAGTCGAGCGGTTCCTAGACTCTTTTCGCCGCCCTGGTGACGCCCTCGGACACCGGAATGAGACGATGATGGAGCTGCTCTACGCCAGCGGACTGCGCGTCAGCGAACTGGCCGATCTGCGCGTCGACAACCTGAAATTCGATCAGGGCGTCATTCGGATTACCGGCAAGGGCAACAAGACTCGTATTGTTCCGTTCGGCATTCCGGCTCGAAAACTATTGCTGACATATCTTCGAAATACACGTCCGGAACTGGCAAAGGGCGCGACCGAATCGCAGGTATTTCTCTCCAGGAGCGGCCGGCCACTGACCCGGGCCCGCATCTGGGGCATCGTCAAGGCGGGCGGGCGCGCAGCCGGAATTCATAAGAACATCTATCCACATACGTTACGACATTCATTCGCCAGCCACCTTCTAGCAAACGGCGCCGACCTGCGTGTGATTCAGGAAATGCTTGGCCACGCGGATATCAGCAGCACACAGATCTATACGCATGTGGACCACGAGCGTCTGAGGCGGCATCATCAACTGTATCATCCGCGTGGTGGTCAACGGGAGTAGCCTGAATTCCCACGCGGTCCCCCTGTCCCGAGGGCACGGCGGTGGTTGAATTTCGGCCATTTTTTACTATATTATTTACTAGATCTTAAGCCGGGCGCCTGGCCCGGTGCATTAGCTCCCGGCGATCGCCGGTCGTTCCCGTCGCACTACCTGCAGGCGGTACAGGATGAAGACCGCGTGAGTCGGAATTACGAGTAGTGAATTTCCCGCAACCAAAACGTATTACGTGCTGTTTCACAGGAGCGGTCACCGACTCGCGGCGCGATCCGTCGGCTGACGGATTATTACAAATTATCAGTCCCGCGATGGCAGAGCTGATCCTTTTGAGGGACGTTTCCCCGTGCCCTATTAGGACCCACGTCCGCCGAGGCGGATCGTACCAAAGGCAGACCCGCCTCTTGGCGGGAAACTTTCGTTGGCATGCCGGACGACATCAGTAGCAGAGACATCCTTGTTTGTGCTACTGGTACGTCCGATTACAATCATTATTTCGCCGAACAATAAGAGCAAGTTTCTCGGGACCACCTGAACCGCGCGCTCCGCCGACGGAATATGAGTGACAGAAATTTGGCGGTTCGGCGTCCGATTGCCGTTCGCTCTGGAGCCCCAACCATGTACGAAACGGCAGCGTCGGCCGTGCCCGAAATATCTGGCGCAACCTATTCTACGTAAATCGGTTAACCTATAATCCACCGATTTAAGTTTCTGAAGAGTACACGATGCGAGAACATTCCGCTTGGAAGACACGTGAATCGTTGTTGATTCGAGTTAAGGATCAGGAAGATGAGCAGTCCTGGGAAGACTTTGTAAACTACTATCGCCCGTTCATCTACAATCTTATTCGTAGCATGAACATCCAGCACCACGATGCCGAAGAGATTGTTCAAACCGTGCTTCTGAAATCGTGGAACAAGCTGCCCTATTTCGAGTACAATCGCGGCAAGGGGCGATTTCGCGGCTGGCTGTGTCAGGTGAGCGGTAACGCGGTACGGGATTTCATCCGCAAACGGCGTGGGGTCGAGGAACACAGTTCGGCGAATGTCTACGACTATGAACAGGCTCTGCCCGAAGCGAATCTTCCGGAAATTGAACGGCTCGCGGAACGGGAGTGGAAACGCTATCTCTCGAGCCTTGCCTGGAAAAACATCGAGAGTAAGTTCAAACCACACGTCGCCAAGACGTTTCTAATGGCAGTCGAGGGGATCCCGCCGGAGAACATCGTCTCTGAGCTCGGCATTGCGAAGTCAAGTGTATACGTCTACAAGAGTCGCGTACAGAAAGAACTGCGTGCAGAGATCATCCGCCTGAACCGACGCCTGGGGTAATCCTGCCGGTTTCGGAAGAATTACTAGCGACGGAAATCCGGAAGGCCGCGAATATCTGCGGTCCGGATCGGCAGACCGGCCGGATTCACCAGTCGGGCGCTGACGAAGATGATCAGATTCCGCTTTTCACGGCGCTCGATGTTGCTTTGGAACAACTTTCCGACCAACGGCAGATCGCCGAGGAACGGGATCTTGTCGGTCACCGTCATTACGTCCTCCGTGATCATACCGCCGAGAACAACGGTCTCTCCGTCCCAGACAATCACCTTCGTCGATACCGAACGGCGCGAGAAAATCGGCATCTGCAGAGTGGCGACTATCGGTGTCCCTTGTAGGAGCGTCGTGTAGCTGTAGTCATCGAACCCGAGGAACTGAACCACTTCCGGCTCGAGGTCCAGGTCGATGGAATACCCGTCTGAGGCCACCGTCGGCGTCACCTGCATGATGACACCGATTTCGCTCGCTGTGCCGAATTCCGGAATCGAGGGAGTTATGGAGGGACCTAACGTGGTGCCCGCCGTACTCGTCCCAGCCTGAAATTCCGGCTCGGTCCACTGTTCGGGGAAGAACCGCTCGGTGACCATCTTGATGACCGCGGTCTCGCCGCTGAGCGTGGTCACCTTTGGCGCCGAGAGGATGTCGGCACTGCTCTTCTGAGCCAGTGCATGGAGGATGGTTCGGGCCTGCACGTCGCCCAGGATCCCTTCTATCGTCAAGAGTCTACCGTCGGCGCCGGAGGCTTGTCCCAAAGCTTCCGGCAAATGACGGATGCCTCTGCCGAGACGGACTTCGTCGGCCGGGAGCTGCTTGTGAATCTTCAGGCTTTGGTTCCCGCCAGTACCAAGGATAAGGTCAGTAGTCGTTGAAGTGGCTAAATCGAGATCGCCGGTCGGATCGCCCTGGAGAATCCACTCGAAGCCGAGTTCCTGCAGATCGAGCTGTGAGATCTCGATGAATTTCGCTTCGATTGTCACCTGGGTCGGGCTGACGTTGAGCTCCGTAAGAAGCTTCTCTACTTTCCGCAGATTATTGGGGGTATTGGTAACGATCAACTTACTGGTCCGCTGGTCGTATTTGACTCTGGCGCCTTGGGGAAACTCGACACCCAGCTCGTAAAAGAACTTCACCGGGTCAATTGCGTCATCATCGTCATCATCGTCATCGTCCTCGAAGCCGGTTCCGCGTTCGCGTGTCACCTGCTGGGCCATGAATCCGGCCTCAACGGGATAGAAACGGGTCTCCATCTCATCGAAGGGGACGTTCTGTGACGCGATGATGATGGCGTGGCGCTCGACACGGTACTTCAGGCCGGCGCCCTGACAGATGTAGCGAATGGCCTCGCCGAGGGGGATGTTGTCAAAGTCCAGGCTGATGGTGCGTTCCTCAACGGGCACCAGGTAAACGGGTTCTTCTAAGCTGTCGGCGCCGGCATAAAGATCATCATCGAAATCTCTGGGGAGAGCATCTCCTGGGGCAGCCAAAAAATCCAGCTCCTGCTCGCCGAAGTCGTCAAAGCTACCATCGAAGTCGTCCTCGAATTCATCCGTCGGTTCGGCACGCGCCCCGGGACTCTGGAGCTGGAGGAAAATGTTAACGCCTTCGTTGTCCGGGTCGAGTTCCTTACTGCGACCCTTCAGATACTTGACCAAATCATGGATGGTCGCCTCCTGGAACACAATCTTCGGTATGATGATGTTCTCGAGCTTCCACCGGATTCCCTCGCCTTCACTGGCCTTCGCGACGGGCCGTGTGTCATCCGAGGTCACAGTCGGGCTGACCAGCGGTGTCACCGGGTCGGTCCATTTCCACCCGACCTCGGCGAGACGCTCCTGCTTCATGATGGTGCGTCGCTCGTTGGCGGCCTGCTCCAGTCGTTCATTCACGAGACGCAACATCTTGGTGGCCGGCTTGTGATACGGATCTTTCAGGAGAACCTGCTCGAAATTCTCGCGGGCATCTGTATACCGAGAATTGCGGAAGAAGACCTTGCCCTTCTCGAGGAGTTCGTCGATTTCCCGATTCCGTATGCTGTACTCCGGATCCACCTCGTTCGGCGCCGTTGCGGCCTTGAACTCGGCTTTCTCCTTGGACTGCAGAAGCTGGGCTACGCGAGCATCGATAATCTCTTTACGATTGGGGTCTTTCTCGAGAACTTTCCGGTATGTGTCGATGGCGTCATCAAACATGCCGACTTCCACCATGTGCTGCGCATCCTGGGCTATCTGATCAGCCCACTCTTCGTAGGTGGCGGCGAGGATCCGATCAAGAAGTTCCTGTTTGTCCTGGTACTTTGTCGCCGACGCTTCCTTTAATTTTAGTTGTGCGGCAATGAACTTCGATACGGCCTCTTCGTACTCGCCTTTCAGGTAATGCTCGCGTCCGGTGACATAGGCTTCCTGGGCCAGAATCTCCCGTTCTTGACGCCGCACAATTTCGTCTTCCTCGATCTCTTCGGGACTCCTGAGGTCCTCGCGAACCTCGTCGACCGGCATGGAAGCCTCGCCGGGGGGGGCTTCTGCAGGCGTCTCGTCGATAGCGGGGTCACCGCGCTCCTGCCCACCGAGCGGCGGGTCTTCGATGCCGACCGCTGCATCGTCATCGTCGACGTCGGGGAGGAAATCGTCCGCGCCTTCCCCTTCGTCTTCATCGCCAAAATCGAATTCCTCCCCACCCTCATCCTGCGCGATTACGGGAACATCGGTGCCGTCCGGTGGACGCTTGGTGCCGGCATCCTCGGCCGCAGCGTTGGGCGCAATCCAGCGATTGCCTCCGATCAACAGGCCGACAAATAGAATCATCATCAGTGAAATCTTGCGAGTATGCCTTGTCATTACGTCTTCTTCTCCTTACGGTTTAACCTGCAACAGCGCGATTCGAGTCATACTACCGCATCGGACCACGCTGCGGCCGATCCAAACGCGGCGGGATCGTGCCGGGGCGCAGACGGCCCGGATCCATTCCAGGCAGCATGCCGCCCGGACCCGGAAACTGTCCGCCTCTCGGCAGGATTCTCTGCTTCTTCTTTGGAAGAAATCTCTCCCTGTCTTCGGCGGTCATCTTCTTGATCTCGATGTCCTGCCCGCCGGATACAGGTTCAACGGAAACGCTTCCGGAATTGCCGTCAATCACTTTATAGCCGTACACCTGGCCGACCGTGTCTGTGAGTTCAAATTCGTCGCCGATGCCGATCGCCGCCAGCTTCTTAGGCTTATCGCCATAGAAAAAGGCAAAAGTGAACTTGGGATTGTCTTCGTACGCCGGTCTGTTTTTTCGTAAAACGATCGGTTCGTCGTCCCCTTTCTGCACCGTTATCTCCGGTGCATCGACCATAATGCCAGCCCTCCGGTCCTTTATCTTCTTTATTGCCACATCGATAATTCGGTAGTCGTCCGGAAGCTCCTCCCCGAGTTTCTTGAACTCCGTGGTGGAACGGTGCCCGGACTTGATCACCTTTATCTGAATTTCCCATCGGCGGCGGTTTTCAGGGGGCTGGGCAACAACGTTCTTCAATATGAATCGAAGGCGAGGGCTCTCCATTTTGAGCAGGCGCATGCGTGTAATCAACGGCGGATGCTTGCGTTCGTCGTTGGCCCGTGTCTTTGCCTGAAACTCTTCGATGTTTGGGAAGTTGTCCTCGTCCTGATCCAGATGTCTATCGCCGGGATCCGCGGGATCGAGATCGTTTCGCTCTTCGTACCCATTGCTCATCCCATCCTTGTCATCGTCCTGTCCGTCATCATCGTCATCATCGTCATCCTCCTGCTCCGGAACGACCAGCCTGCCGCCCTCAATATTGATCGCGTCGTTGAATCCGTAACGAGTCGTGTAATGAAGGATATAGGGGTCGTGGTCACGGCTGTAAACGAATTTGGCGGGATCAAACAAAGTTCCCTCACCGAACTCGTGCTGCCACAGCCGCAGTGCGTCCGTTTCGATCTTGACTATGAACGTCTCCTCGCCGAGCGGTTTGATCTTCACATTCGAGAGGCGCTGCCGCATCTTCTTGTGCGCTTCTTCAACCTGCTGCCGGGTGTCCTTGAGGGAAAATGACTGGATGGCCATGACGACGATCAAGAACAGCAACAATACGCCAAGGATGATCTTATCGTAGAGTCTCTTGAAGAAGTCCAAAGCCGTTAATCGCCTGTTTTGTCGTGAAATTCAAAATAATCCACGGTCATTATCAAGCGCAGAAACTGGGGATTCGGAAAGACGATCCGTTCGTCCAGTGAAAGGAACTTCGGCTCGACGTTTTTTCGCGGCGGCCACTGGTTCGGCTGCGGCCGGTCACTGTGGCCACCGGGACGGAATCCTTGGGGCTGAAATCCCTGCGGCGTCCCGGGCGGGGCGAGGCGCGTCGGATCCCGGCGATCCCGGCGCCGGTCGTCGCTCCGGTGGTAGCGCCCGTCGATCTCCTCTGTGTCCTCGCCGGTGGCGTACGGATCGGGAATGTTCTTGATCTCTTTGACCAGATCGGGATCCGCAGCAATGTTGCAAGTACTGATGACGAAAAAATAACGGGCCCCATGCAGCGAATTCATAAAACGCTGAATGCTCTGGGCCGTGCCGTGGAACGTAAGTGTGTATCGCATAAAGTCATAAAGATCGCGTTTTTCGAGCCTTAAGTCATCCTTTCGGGAGATGGATGATAAGCTGTGAATCCGGGACTGGGCCAACAAATGGACGATCTCGTGAACAATGTCCAGCTGCTTCAAAATCAACCCGATTTCCTCCTCTTCCGGTATATAGGTGGCATCCATGAATTTTCCGAACGTGAAGTGCTGCAAATCGCTGGGCATCATGACATCCCGTCCGCGAAGCTTATTCTCCATGGTCGTGCATACCTGGCGCAAATGCTCCTTAACCGTAACCACCGTGAAGTCCTGATTATCCGTGGGATCGACGATCTCGTAGTCGCCCTTCAGCTTGTCAATAAGGCTCTCAAACTTGCCGTCGGAAAGCGTGCTGTTGGCTTCGGACTGCAGGACATTTTCAGCGCTCAAGGCAACATTGGAGTGGATAATGCCTTCGAGCTTCTGGCGGATCGCACCCACACGTTTCTCACCCCTCTCGACTCCGCTGATGGTGGTCATATAAACGCCGAAGGCAATCGTCGCCCCGAGGACAACGGCTCCAAAAATTACGAAGAGCAGATTTCGTTTAATCATTTCCATATCTTTAATGTATGCGGGTCCCCGGACGTGCGGCCCGCGTTCTGCGCGTGCGTGGATGCGCAGAACGCGGGTAGTGCTTCAGTCAGTCCCGCGCGATATCGATTGGGGTCGACAGTTTCAACTGAATTCGGAAGGTGCTGAGATTGATGAATTCCTGGTGCCAGAGGCGATAAAAGACAATTCTCGAATCGTCCGAGCTGCTCGAGAATTTATGGCAATCCTGGAGTCGCTTCAGGAAGATCTCCGGCAACTGTTTCTTGTCCGTAACGATATTGGTGAGGTCTTCCGGTTCGGCTACCCCGGCCGCCGGTGCTTCGGCGCCGGCATCTGACTCGGCAACACTGTCAGCGGCCTCACCTTCGGGTGGGGCCCCGCCCTCGGCCGCAGCTACCGCCGGCTCGCCGTCCTCGTTGTCCGAGGCCATGGCTGTCACAGTTTCAAAATAATCCAGCTGCTTCGGATCGAAAATATCACGCTTCTGGCCGCGGAGAATAGGTATAGTGACAGAATGCCCGTAAATGTCAAGCCATCCGATCTTGTCCGCCAGATCGTCCTCGGAATCCGTTTCGGGAGTATCGCGGCGATGCGGCAAACCCGCGCTGAAGATGTGGCGGTCGAAATCGGCGGCGAGGCGCTGGCGCCCGCGCCCGCGCCCGCGGGGTTGGCCGGGCCCACGGAGATGGCCGGGCCCGAGGCGCCGGTTATCCGGCGCCTCCTCCATTCCCCGTTTCTCCTGCAGGGGCCCGTCCGCGGTTTGCACATGCACGAGCCAGACGTCCTCGGGCTTCGCCAGCTGTAGCTCGTTGTAGAGTTCACTCCATATGTAGCGCTGGTCCAGGATCCGCTTGACCGACTCGAATTTATTTACGTTTCTGGAACGTTCGGTCTGATAGTACTTGATGTCGTTCTTTTTCTTGGTCAGGTCGTCGACGTCGACCTGGTATTCGTCGGCGGTGGTTTCAAACAACACTGTTTTCTTCATGTCGACGATTACGAAGATCAGCAGGATCAGCAGCCACGCTATGCAGCCGCCGACGAGAAACGGTTTCTTCTTTGACAGTTCCTGCTGCTTGCGAAGGGACTCCGGTATCAGGCTTACCTCGACCGGGCACTCGACGATATGCCGCAGGCCGACACCGACCACTTCCGGAAAGATGTGCGCAGCCTCTTGGAGCTCGGTCACATCTATATCATTGTTCAAGGACACAATCTTGAACGGATTCAGATAACTGACGTCCAAACGCAGCTTTTCCGAGAAAAAATTGTCGGTAAACGCCATTGTCGAGCTGCCGCCCGCCAAATAGAGATGAACCGGCTTATTGCCTTTCTGCTGGGTGCGATAAACACTGATCGAACGGTTCAATTCGCCGTGCAGTCGCGTCATCACATTGCGGATGATCTTGGAAATCGTGGCCGCCACTTCCGACTCGGGTTCCTCGTATGCGCCGCCGAGAGCCACGAAACCATGGCGCCGTTTCAAGACCTCAGCCTCTTCGGCAGTGATGCCGAACTCCTTGGCAATCTGCTGGGTAATGGAAAAACCGGCAATCGGAATTGTGCGCGCAAAATAACGGTCCCCATCAAGGAAGAGTAGATTTGTGCAGCGGCCGCCGATGTTCAGGATCATTACGCATTCGTTGTCACCGACGTGATTGGCGCGCGCCACGTTGTAAAGTGCCGCGGGCGCGAAATCCACCAGCGTCGGTCTCAGGGAGACGTTGGTGATGGCGTCAATGACACTCTCGACAATGTCGTTCTTGATGACCACGAACATGACCTCAAGGTCTTCGTCATCGCCGCCGATCAACTGGTAGTCCCAAATGACCTCGTCCATTGGAAAGGGCACATTCTGGCGCGCTTCATACTCGACAATCTGCTTGACACGGGATTCCTCCTCGGTCACCGGCGGCAGCTTGACAAAACGCATGAACGCTGCCTGCCCAGAAACGCAGACGGCGACTCGATTCGTCGACGGCTTAATCGTTTCCAGTGTCTCGCGCAGGGCGGCGCTGATGATCGCCGTTCGGTTGCTTTCAGTCAGCTGCTCGGTGTACTCGGCGTGTGTAAATTTGTTCAGAACGAAGCCGCCCGCCGCGGGATATTCGAAATCCGCACAGCGAACCCCCGTCGAGCCGATATCGACGACAAGTTCCCGATCGGTTTTAGCCATGATTAGCGCTCATCATTCATAGGAAACGATGTTCTCCAGATGCTGGTAGCTAGACATCCTCCAAGGCGTCTGAAGGCGACACAGAAGACCACCATCGATGGCCGAAACCTCCTCGGATGCGAACCAGCCGCCCTCCCCGCGAACCCGGGGAAACATCTTCCGTGCCTCGTTCTGGCGACGCTCGAATTGAGTGCCGACGGCCCACATATTCTCCTTCGTTTTGCCGCCGAGCTTGATGCCGAGATGTACAAAAATGCCGTCCTGCACCAAGCCTTCGCTGTAGCGATCGTAGGTCTTGGGCTCAATGAACACCATGGCCCGGTGGCGATCGCCAATTCTGATATTTTGATATCGCACCTTTTTCTTGAAACGCACCGAGCGTCGCACACTGGGACCATTGCCGCGCCGGCCTTTGCGCGCCATAACGACCGTCCACTGAAACGTCGCCTGATCAATCCACAGATCGTCGGTGCCATAGCCGGTATTGATCTTCGCGTCCCGCGAGACAAAGACGCGGTAGTCTACAATCACACGAAGCCATCGCGTTTTCTGGTCAATGGGTATGTCACCATGCCGAGGTTCCGAATCCTGATTGCGAATTTTTTTCATGGATATCTTCGTAACCTCGATGTCCAACGCCCCCTGTATCCGGTCGCGTTGCGCCCATGCAGGTTGTGAAATAATAAACAAAACAAGGAGGCCGATAACCGGACCGGAAATGTCGGGTTTCAATTTCATGCCGCTTACCCTGTCTCCTTAATCGTTATGATCTTTGACAGTTGTAAAATAAAGGAACGCTCGCCCACATACGAAAAAAACAGAGAAAATACTGCCTCGTGCCGTGACGGCCAACGAATCGTCGCAAAATAAGCGACGAAATCACCGTATTATAAAACCGCCAATTTCACGGACACCGCACTTAAATTCTGTCGAGGGTATCCCACAGCCGCCGCCCGAAACCCGCGCGCGGCGGTACGGAACTGCGCCAGATGTTGCCGTCATTGTATGCACGGGCCATGGCTTGCGGCACGGCGGCCTGTGCCGCCGTTAACTGGACGTTCATCTCTTCGACTTTGGCGCGCATTTCACGTTCGTTGGCAACAGCCATGGCGCGCCGCATTTCAGCCTTTGCCTCCGCGACTTGCTGATCGGCGTCCGCCTGGGTTTCCCGCAACCGGGCGCCGACGTTGTCCACCACTTCGACGTCCGAGACATCGACGGATACAATCTCGAATGATGTGCCACTGTCGAGCCCACGGGAAAGCATATGCCGCGAAATCAACTCCGGCGCTTCCAGAACCGCCTTGTGATTTTCGGCGTTGCCGATGGCCGCCACAATTCCTTCGCCGACACGGGCGATCACGGTCTCCTCGCTGGCCCCGCCGACGAGCCGTTCCAAGTTGGTTCGCACGGTGACCAGGACCTTGGCGTTCAACCGTATCCCGTCGCGGGCGACCCCCATTATCGTGTCGCTGTCACG